>JAZRGI010000208.1:0-2643 GCA_045644105.1 Eubacteriales bacterium
GCTATTCTCCCTGATGGCGGGCGTTTACGGCTTTGCTCTGACGCTTGCGACGTCGGGCATTCATCTTGCCGTCACCCACACGGTGGTGGAAGCGATGGGACGCGAAGGAAGCGCCCGTGTTCGGCTTGTGATGTACCGTGCCGTTCTCTACGCCCTCGGATTTGGCTCGCTTGCCGCCCTTTTACTGATTGGATTTGCCCGCCCCATCGGTCTGTTTTGGCTCAAAGACGCTCGCACCGTCACCTCCCTGCGCCTCTTTGGCATCACGTTGCCGCTCATTGCGCTGTCATCGGCATTCGGGGGCTATTTTACCGCGGTTCGGCGCACCTACAAAAGCGCGGCGGTGCAGGTTTTTGAGCAAGGCGTGAAGATCCTCTTCACCATGTATCTGTTAGCGGGGATCGGCGGCGGTGGCATTGAGCGCACCCTTTGCGCCCTGGTGCTTGGCGGCGCGCTTGCCGAGTTTTTCTCGTTTCTGACCAACCTTATGCTCTATCTCTTTGACCGTCACCGTCATTTCAAATCCGGTGTCAGGCTCCCCCCTGCAAACGAGGGAAAAAAGCTACTCAAGATCGCGCTTCCGGTTGCTCTTGCGGCGTACCTTCGGTCGGGTTTGATCACCATCGAACACGTACTGATCCCCGAAGGTCTGCGCAACAGCGGTGCCTCGCACGCCTCTGCATTGGCGGCGTACGGAAGCATTCAGGGCATGGCGCTCCCCATCATTCTCTACCCCGCCGCACTGATCTCTGCCTTTTCCGGACTTCTGGTACCCGAACTTGCCGAATGCCTCGCCAACGGCAGTTCGCGTCGCATCCGTTACATGATCTCTCGTGTGTGGTGGTTGGCGCTCCTCTTCTCGATCGGCGTTGCGGGTATTCTCGTTTGCTTTTCGGGAGAGATCGGCGAGGCGCTTTACCCCGGCACTGACACGGGCTACTACATCCGCCTGTTGGCACCCCTCATCCCCATCATGTACGTCGATACCGCAACCGACGCGATGATGAAGGGACTTGGGGAGCAGGTCTATTCGATGAATATCAACATTCTTGACGCACTGATATCGGTGGTTCTGGTTTGGTTGCTTGTTCCGCGTATGGGGATTGTCGGCTATCTGATCACCGTCTATTTTTCCGAAACCTTCAACACCGTCTTCAGTATTACGCATCTGCTTTCAATCAGCAAAACCCGCGTACAGATCCTCAAATGGGTATACAAACCCCTCGTTTGCGTTCTGGGCGCCACCTTCGCCGCGCACGCGCTTTTCTCGGTTCTGCCGCAAAACCGACTATCGATCGGCGGCAATGCAACCCTACACTGTCTTTTTACGCTGGGGCTATACCTCTCTCTCCTCGTTCTGACGGGATGTCTTGACCGAGAAGACCGTGCCTGGGTTGCCACGCTCTTTGCGCGCCGAGAGGCACCGTAGCCTTACAAAAAGAGTTTTCGGAACTGTCTGCCCGCAAATGCCGCGTTGAGCGTTGGGGTAAGCAACGAGAAATCGGCAACCAACGAGTGCGGCTTCTTTTCGGGGTCGTCCTGATTCATCGGCACAAAGTAAACGTGCTTGCGTGAGAGCAACGTGGCGATGTTGCAGAGATTGGCGGACAATGCGTCGTTGGACGCAAGCGACAAGACCAAAGGTCGATCACTGCGCAGATGCGCCTTGACCGCCATCGTCACCGAGGTGTCGGTGATGCCGTTTGCGATCTTGGCAAGCGTATTGCCCGTGCAGGGACAGACAATCAGTGCGTCGAGTACGATGCTCGGCCCCAACGGTTCTGCCTCTACCACACTGTGAATGATCTTCCGACCGCACATCTCTTCGATCTGCTCGCAAAGCCTTGCCGCAGGACCGAAGCGCGTGTCGGTTTCAAAGACGGTTTCGCTCATAATGGGTTGAATCTCATAGCCTGCGGTGAGAAGTCCCTTCAGTTCCCGCAATGCAGCCGCGTGCGTACAAAACGATCCGCACATGGCAAATCCTAACATTTTTTTCCCTCCCTTCTCCCGGATGTACGGCACCGCCTTAAATCGACTGTGACAGAAGCTCGACGATCGCCTCGCTCAAGATTACCCCTGCCGTTTCGGGGGCGCATTTTCCGGGGAGTGCCGTTCCCCATACCGTCCGCAATCCCATTGCCGCGGCGGCGGTGTGGTCGATTCCTCCCGGTGCAGAGGCAAGATCGACGTAGAGGCAATTCTTCGGAATCATTCCAAGCGCGTCGTTCGGGATCAAACGTTCGGGAACCGTGTTGAAGACCGCGCGACAACCGTCGGGAAGCGACGAAAGCGCGCAACCGTGGTTCTTGCCCTGCAAAAGCGAGGTCTTGTGACGGTAGAGCGAGGCTTCGGTCAAGACCTCCTGCCTGCGCGCGTAAACCGTGACCGATGCGCCGAGTGCGGCAAGCTTGGCGGCAAGCAGCTTACCGATGCGACCGTATCCGAGAATTGCCATCTCGCTTCGGTCAATCGTGACGGGTAACCACTGCATGGCAATGGCAATGGCACCCTCCGCCGTGGGAATCGCGTTTTTCAGTTGCAATAGCTCGGAGTCGTAATAGTCGATGGCTCTAACCGCCATTTTCTCGGCAAGTGCGAGGATCGGTGCCGAAATGCGTCCACCCAGCAGGATCCTTCCGC
>JAZRGI010000209.1:0-4460 GCA_045644105.1 Eubacteriales bacterium
GAAAGGCTTTTTCGGCGGTCGCCGAAACCGGTTGGTTGCATTTCGGTTCTCCGGAGTTCAAAAAAAGAAGTCTTCGCGTATCACTTCTTGCCTTCGATGCCGACGGAATCGTACTGACGTTGGACAGCGAACACCGTCAGTGTGAAGTCAACTATACCGACAACGCATTCTCCAAGCATTTTTTGGACGTGCGCGTCCCTCTTGGCAGATTCCGTCTTCTGCGCGCCACTCTCCGTGACGACGGAACCCTACGCCCTCGCATTTCCAGACTTGCTCTGTATGCAAATTTATAAAGAAAGGAACCACCAATGAATCAAACAACCACACGGGCGTGGCAAGCCTACGAAGCGGGAAAGGAGTACAAACAAAACATCGGTCTTTATGAAACCGTCCGACGCAATGAACGCTTTTATCGAGGCGATCAATGGTACGACTCTCAAACCGAGCTTCCCCGCCCCGTCTTTAACCTTGTCCGAAGGATCACCGACTATCTCGTGTGCAGTGTGATCCCCGGCGACATCTCCATCCATTACACCGACGACAAGCTCCCCTTCCTGCAAAGCCCGGAGATGAGAAAACGCGTCACCCACGGTCTGGAAATTCTTGATCGCAATGCCGCCTACCGTTGGCAACGCGACGAAATGCAGGCAATGATGCACCAAGCGCTCCTCAACGCCGCTATTTCGGGGGACGGTATCTTTTACTGTTGGTGGGATGACTCCGAGCGCGACGGGCAACTCTATCACGGTGACGTACACACCGAACTGATTGGAAACGCCAACCTCTTCGTTGCCGACGTCAATCGTGCAGACCTGCAATCGCAGGAATATATTCTGCTCTCTGGGCGCGCTTCGGTATCCTCACTTCGTCGAGAAGCGATCGCCGCAGGGGTTGATCCCGCGCAGGTCGAAAAAATCCTTCCCGACAACAACGATGAACCGACGACAAGCGAACGCAGTAAAATTGAACTTAGCGGCAACGAAAAAGCCACCTATCTGCTTCACTTTTTTCGTGAAAACGGTGAGGTCATCTTTGAAAAATCGACTCGCGATTGTGTGATCAAGCGCGTTTCTACCGGTCTGCGGCTCTATCCGGTTGCCTACTTCAACTGGAGTCCCGCCAAAGGAAGCTTTCACGGTTCTGCTCCCGTCAGTGATATGATCGCCAACCAACGATACGTCAACACCGCCTACTCTATGGTCATGAAACATATGTACGACACAGCCTTCTCCAAGGTCATCTATGACAAATCCCGTATCCCCGAATGGTCCAACACGGTAGGAGAAGCAATTGCTGCGGTTGGGGGCGGTAATGTTTCCGATGCCGCCACGGTGCTTGGCGTTGGCAAACTCCAGGACGGCTATCTTGATCTGATCGGTAACGTGATCGAAAACACCAAAATGATGATGGGTGCTACCGACGCGGCATTGGGTGATGCGGAAGCAAACAACACCAGTGCGTTGATGCTGCTCCAACAGGCATCCAAGCAATCGCTCCGCCAGGTGGAATCGGCATTCTGCCGTTGCATCGGCGAGCTTGCCTCGATCTGGGCAGATATGCTTTGCACCTACTGTCCGAAGGACCGTCTGTTAGCGGCAATCAACGGTGACAAGATCCTGGCACAGGCACCCGACTATCAACTCCTGAAGGGCGAGCTTTTGCGTGCAAACGCCGTCATTGCATCCACTACGCCCTACACCCCCGCCTCAACCGTTGCACTTCTTGACAAATTGCTTGACAAAGGACATATCTCCCCCGTACAGTACGTCAAGCTCTTACCCAACGGTTCACTGGAAGGACGGGAGTTGTTGATCGAAGCTCTAGAGCAAAACGAAAGTACACAAAACGACAGAAAGGAAGCCGGGACGAATGAATGATGAAGAAATGGCTACGTCTATGGAAAACCAAACGAATGCAGTTGGGTGCGATCCATTACCGTCAACGTGTGAGGTTGCGGTTGATGCGGCTTTCTCTACAGGGGACGTCGGTCAATGCGATGACAGATATGCAACCGACACCTCTGACGCAAGCCTCACCGCCGCTGAACCCGCCGCCCCGCAGAAGGATACGCAATCTGTACAGGATAATTTACCTGTTGGTGATCCCTTGTCGGATCCTGATTCTGATCCTGATGCCGCTTTTGCGCTACATGCGCAGGAGCAATTGGGAATGTTGCAATGCGAGTTGAAACAACTGCGCGAAGAGCTTATCGCCATGAAGGAAACACGCGAAAATTTTCGTCGTATGACCGACGAGTTGCGTGAATTTCACAACCTTTATCCGGAGGTATCTCTCAAAGAGATTCCCGACGAGGTATACGACTCCATGTATGCGGGCATACCGCCTGCCGCGGGCTACGCCCTCTATCTTAAGAGGGAACGTGAGAAGCAAAAGGAAGCCGACCGAATCAACGGTGCCAACCTCCGCCGCTCCTCCGGAAGCCTCGTTGCCGCGGATGCCGACTACTACTCTCCCGGCGAGGTGCGTGCAATGTCGCAAGCCGAAGTCCGTAAGAACTATCAAAAAATCATGCAGTCTATGCAAAAATGGCACTAAAAAGCCAATATTTTAAAATTAAAACAAGTCTTATTATTATTTTTTTAAAAAGAAAGGAATTTATTATTATGGCTATTACCAATTTTATTCCCACCGTTTGGAGCGAAAATCTCTATCAAGCACTTGACAAGCAGTATATTGCCGCAGCCAACTGCAACCGTGAGTTTGAAGGCGATATCCGCGAAAAAGGCGATACCGTCAAGATCTGCGGTGTTGGCGCGGTCAAGGTTTCCGACTATAAGAAGAACACCGATATGACCGCTCCCGACACGCTTTCCGATACCGCCGCAACGCTCGTGATCGATCAGGCAAAATACTTCAACTTCCAGATCGATGACATCGATCGCGCACAGTCCTCTCCCAAGCTCATGGAAGCGGCAATGAAGAACGCCGCAAACGCGCTTGCGAACGAAGCAGACAGATATATCTTCCAGCTTTGTCACCAAGCGTCGCACTCGATCACCTGCAACGAAGTAACCGTTGACAATATCATTGGTCTTCTGATCGATGCGCGCACCATGCTTCTTGCCGCCAACGTCACCGATCCCCGTGACATCGTCATTGAGGTTTCTCCCGCCATTGCGGGACTGATCCTCAAGGCAAAGGTCAACCTCTCCACCGACAACACCGATGCTTTGGAGAACGGTTGCATTGGCAACATTGGCGGTTGCAAGATCTTTGTATCCAACAACATCGATCTTGCCGAAGGCGCTAACGGCGGAACGTCTTACAAGTGCATGGCGCGTACCAAACGTGCCATTGCGTACGCCGAACAGCTCTCCGAGATTGATGCTTACCGTCCCGAACGTCGCTTTGCAGATGCCGTTAAGGGCTTGCACCTCTATGGAGCAAAGGTGGTTTACCCCAATGAGGTGATCCTGCTCGACCTGGAAGTTCCGAGCCAATATTAAGGAGTCGCTCATGACCTATCGTGACGTGCTTGATGCCGCGGTGAAGTTGATCTGCGAGGATTGTGACGGGTATGTAGACGATTACGTAGAACGCGCCCCTTACGTGTTGGCAACCTTTGATATGGAGTGTTTTCATGCCGACCGTGCCTACCGTCAATCACAGGGATTGGAGGAGCAATCGCTTTCCACATTGCCTTGTGTTGTATTGGAGGACGAATTCCGACTCCATACGGCGTTCTTTCCCGCCGCACTCTACTACCTTTCCGCCATGCTTGTCATGGATGAAAACGAGACTCTGGGGGAACGCTTCTTCGAGCTTTACTCCGATGCGGTTTCCTCGATCCTTGCATCGCTTCCCGCCACCGCAACCAAGATCATTGATTCCTATCACTTGATCTGAACCACCACTGCCGGGAGAATTCCCGTTCTCCCGGCTCCCGATGCCCATACAAACAAAAAGGCTCTGTCCCTTTCCGAGTTGGAAAAGGACAGGGCCTGATCTTTGCTATGCAGTTTGCAGGTTCTGTGGCATCGTGATTGACGTGGATTATTTTGCCTGCATCCAAACAAGCATATCGCACTCGCCTCGGTTCGCAAAAGCATGATAGGGAATCATCTTGATCTGTACCGATTGGCTCTTGGGCGGTTGATTGGAGTAAAGTCCCGCTTCAAAGGGCAAACGTCGCTCTCCCTGCACCTCAAGTACGGGCAAGCCAAAGGTGTCATCCATCGTTTCCGTGGCGCAAAGCGGCAAAGAAACCACCAAAGCACGGAGGTTGTCACCGTTGTCGACGCTCTCGGCACAGTAGACCACGGGACCTCTCATGATCGCTACCTTACCGACGTCACGCAAAACGCGGGCGTCCGACCAAACGGCACGCGGCTTGATCTCCATATCCATCACGATCTCCGTGCCGCAATTTTCAACCACCGCATATCCGTTTTCCATGCGATAGGGTTGGTTCAGGGTAAAATGGTCACACCAGGAAGGTA
>JAZRGI010000210.1:0-9423 GCA_045644105.1 Eubacteriales bacterium
TGCGGTGCGTAACCTGGAACGTCAATGATGTCCACGTTGCAATTCAGCGAAAGTGCCGCCCCCACCAATGCCTGATTGATGCGACGATTGGCTTCATCGATCGCCTCAAAGCTCTTGCCGCGCACATAGCTTTCTAACACCGCCGTGGCGGGAATGGCGTTTACCATGTCGCCGCCATTGGTAATGATTGGGTGAAAACGGATAACATCGGAGTCCCTGAAGGTTTCGCGCAGGGCGTTTGCCGCATTGAGTCCGCAGGTTGCCGCATACAAGGCGTTGTGACCGTCCCAAGGATTTCCGCCCGCATGAGCCGCACGGCCCTTATAAACGATGCGCTTGGTGATGCAACCAACCGAGCCTCCGTTAATCGAAAAACGCGTAGCGGTATGCACCATGAACGCCATATCAACGCCGTCAAAATATCCGCGCCACAAGAATTCGGTTTTTCCGCCGAAAAAACGGATCTTTCCCTGTCGCTTCAGTTCGGAACGGTATTCCAACTCCAGAAGCTCCTCCGCCGGAACTGCGCAAAGACGAATGCGTCCCGAAAGGTTGTCCAATATCTGCGGCTCCTTGAGTGCCGCCGCTACGCCAAGCAACGCCGCGCACTGGGCATTGTGACCGCAGGCATGCACGGCTCCTGTTTGAGGATCTGCATTCGGATGTGTGGGACAGATGATCGAATCCAGTTCGCCAAGCACAAGCACTTCAGGCCCCTCTCTGCCGGTATCCAAAACCGTGTAAAAGCCCGGAATGTCGGTGGCGCGCGTGATCGTATAACCCAATTTCTCAAACGCCTCCGCCATATAATCCGACGTAACGCGCTCACGGTATCCCGTTTCGGGGTGTGCCCAAATAAATCGCTCGGCTTCCAGAATCAAGGCTCTGTGCTTCTCTACCGCACCTATGATATGTTGCATATCCATCCTCCTGACATCAGAGCGATGCTTCGCTCCGACAAGTTACCGTTATTATACCACGCAACACACCGTTTGACAACCATTTTCGTTTATTTTTGTTCGGCTTTCGGCTTCCAATAAGATCCACATTATCGTGACACGTTCCAGACGGCGTCTTTTCCGACGAATACTTCCACGGCGAAATTTACTTCTTTTCATTTGATTTCCTCCCAAAAGTTTACTTTCTGTGCACTTTCATTATACACTATAAGTAAACTTTTGTCAATATTATTTTTTGTAATATTTACTTTTCGTGAATGTTTTACAAAAAGTGAATTTTGTTGTTGACAAGTTTTACTAATTGTGATATAATAACAGTGGAAAGAGAGGGATGTTTTATGAATTTTCCAAACATCTTTAAGCAATTACGAAAAGAAAAAAAACTGACGCAGGAGCAGATTGCCGAGCGTTTGGGCGTGTCCAAAAGCACCGTCAGTATGTATGAGAACGGATGCCGCGTACCGCCTTACGAAATGATGGAGCGCATCAGTCGGTTGTTTAACGTCGATATGAACCGCTTGTTCGGTCAACCGTCAACACCGTCACTGCCGCAAAATCTGCGCCCCGTGCAAACGCGTCGCTTCCCGATGCTAGGTGAGATCGCCTGTGGCGAGCCGATCGTTGCAAACGCCGAGTACGAGGTCTTTGTCGACGCGTCCTCCGACGTCAATGCCGATTTTTGTCTGACCGCAAAGGGGGATAGCATGATCGGCGCACGCATTTTGGACGGCGATGTCGTCTTTATCCGCGCGCAGGAGATGGTGGAAAACGGCAAGATCGCCGCCGTCATCATCGACAACGAGGCGACACTGAAACGTTGGTATTATTTCCCCGAAAAACAAAAACTGATTCTGACACCCGAAAACCCCGCTTATGAGCCGTTGGTCTTCATCGGTGATGAGTTGTCCGACATCAAATGCATTGGGCAAGCGGTGTCGGTTATGAGCCGTCTTTGATCGGATCGCCCCGTAAATTACGCGATCCCCTATTAAAAATATCGAGGTATCTATCATGAACATTTCCGAAATTCTTTCAAAATGCGATCACACCCTGCTTGCACAAACGGCAACCTGGGACGAGATCCGCGCCGTGTGCGACGACGGCATCCGCTATGGCACCGCGTCGGTCTGCATTCCCGCCGCTTACGTTAAGGAGGCAAAGGCATACGTCGGCAACAGCTTGCCGATCTGCACCGTCATCGGCTTTCCCAACGGCTACTCCACCACGGAAACAAAACTGTTTGAATGCAAAAATGCCATCGAAAACGGTGCCGACGAGATTGATACCGTCATCAACATCGGGGCACTCAAGTCGGGCAGATACGACGAAATACTGACCGAACTGACGCAATTGAAGCAGACCTGCGGCAACCGTATCCTCAAGGTCATTATCGAAACCTGTCTTCTGACCGAGGCGGAAAAGATCAAGATGTGCGAGCTTGTTACGACATCGGGTGCCGACTATATCAAGACCTCCACGGGCTTCTCCACTGCGGGAGCTACCCGCGAGGACGTTGCGCTCTTTGCCACACACGTCGGCAAAAGCGTGAAGATCAAGGCGGCAGGCGGCATTGCCACGCTTGCCGATGCCGAGGACTTTATCGCGCTCGGTGCTTCGCGTTTGGGCACCAGCCGCATCGTCAGAATCGCAAAACAGGAAACCGACAATTCTTCATACTAATATATCAGGAGGAACAACATGAGCATTTCAAAAACCCCTACCCCTCACATCAACGCCACTCCCGCAGACCTTGCAAAAACCGTACTGATGCCGGGAGATCCGATCCGCTCAAAATTCGTAGCCGACACCTTTTTGGAGAACGCGCGCCTGATCAACAACGTACGCGGTGTTCAGGGCTATACCGGAACCTATCGCGGCAAGCCCGTCAGTGTCATGGCAAGCGGCATGGGTATGCCATCGATGGGAATCTATTCTTACGAGTTGTTTAACTTTTTTGATATTGACAACATCATCCGCATCGGCTCTGCGGGCGGTCTTGCAGACGACGTGCATCTGCGCGATATCGTCATCGGAATGGGTGCCTGCACCGACTCCAACTATCAAAATCAATACTGCCTGGGTGGAAATTTTGCACCGATCGCCGATTTTGAGCTTCTGCAAAAGGCGGTTACGGCGGCAAAAGACCTGAACATTCCCTGCCGCGTGGGCAATCTGCTTTCCACCGACGTTTTTTACAACGCCAACCCCAACTTTAACGAGGCGTGGTGCCGTATGGGCGTTCTTGGTGTGGAAATGGAAACGGCGGCGCTTTATATGAACGCGGCGGCGGCAGGAAAACGCGCGCTTGCCATCTGCACCGTGTCCGACCACATCATGCGCGGAGAAAAGCTTGACGTACAGTCACGCGAAACCGGCTTTACCGATATGATGAAGATCGCCCTTGAAGTGGCGATCTCGATGTAACGCCATGAACGGCAACCGTGTTTTTTTAGTAGTGCTTGACTCCTTTGGCATTGGAGCAGCCCCCGATGCCGCCGCCTTTGGCGACACCGGTGCCAACACCCTGGAATCGATTGCGGCAACCCGAAAGCTCGATCTTAAAAACCTCGTTTCGATGGGACTTGGTTGCATTGACGGTGTTGACGTACTGCCAAAAGTGTCGAATCCAACGGCATCCTACGGTTGTCTTTTGGAACGTAGCCTTGGCAAGGACACCACCACGGGACATTGGGAAATGACCGGCGTCATCTCTCAAAAGCCCCTCCCCACCTATCCCAACGGATTTCCAAAGGAGCTTTTGGATGCCTTTTCGTCGGCAGTCGGCAGAGGCGTGCTTTGCAATCTGCCCTATTCCGGCACCGACGTCATCCGTGACTACGGTGAAGAGCATCTGCGCACGGGTGATCTCATCGTTTACACCTCAGCGGACAGTGTTTTTCAGATCGCCGCACACGAGGAGCTTGTCCCGCCCGAAGAGCTTTATCGCATCTGCGAAATTGCAAGATCGATTTTAGTGGGAGAGCACGCCGTGGGACGTGTCATCGCACGCCCCTTCGTCGGCAAAGCCCCCGATTTTACAAGAAGCGCAAACCGGCGTGATTTTTCGATCGCGCCGCCGCACGCAACTCTTCTGGATCGGCTCAAAGGCGACGGTCTTGACGTCATCGGCGTTGGAAAGATTGGTGATATTTTCTCTATGCAGGGTATCACCGAGTCCTTCCCCACACACTCTAACAAGGAGGGCATGGAGGTGGCAGAACGGCTTTCGGAACGCCCTTTCCACGGTCTTTGTTTTGTCAATCTCGTTGATTTTGATATGAAATACGGACACCGACAGGATGCCGTTGGCTATGCCCTTGCCATGAACGAATTTGACGCATGGTTGGGCGGCTTTACCGAGCGGCTTCAAGCCGACGATCTGCTCATCATCACGGCAGACCACGGTTGTGATCCCTCCGATAACAGTACCGACCACACGCGCGAGCGCGTCCCGATCTTGCTTTATCGCAAAGGAGCTCCCGCAATCGCGCTCGGTACGCAAAACGGCTTTGATCGGGTAGGCGCATACGTATCCGATTTTCTGAAACGGGAGGAGCAGGCATGAAACAAGAACAGATCGATCATCTTCTGGACGCGGCACTGCAGGCGCGTCAGAAAAGCTATGCTCCCTATTCGGGCTTCTCGGTGGGAGCAGCTCTGTTGAGTGACGACGGAAGCATTTACACAGGCGCAAACATCGAAAACGCCGCGCACACCCCCACCGTTTGCGCAGAGAGAACGGCTTTTTTCACCGCAATCCACAACGGTGCGCGACATTTTTCCGCCATTGCGGTGGTGGGCGGCAGCACCGAACGCGACATCGATGCCTACTGCCCGCCATGCGGCGTTTGCAGACAGGTGATGTCGGAATTTTGTGACGGTCAATTCGAGATCCTTCTCTATAATGGTAAGACGACAAAAATACTGACGCTCGACGATCTTCTTCCCGAACGATTCGTCCTGCGGGAAGGTGAGGCACAACCGTGAGAATGTACGACCTGATCGAAAAGAAAAAGCAGGGCTTGGAACTGACACGCGACGAGATCTTTGAAATGATCCGCGCCTATACCAACGGTGAGATTCCCGACTATCAGATGTCGGCGTTTCTCATGGCGGTCTGTTTCCGTTCCATGTCCGATCGCGAAACCTTTGACCTGACCGAAGCAATGGCAACCTCCGGCGACACCGTCGATTTGAGCGGCTTTGGCGACGGCAGTGTTGATAAGCACTCCACCGGCGGCGTAGGCGATAAGACCACACTCGTGGTTGCGCCCATCGTCGCGGCGGCAGGCGGTACCGTTGCAAAAATGAGCGGCAGAGGTCTTGGACACACGGGCGGAACGGTTGACAAGTTGGAATCCTTCCGTGGCTTCCGCACCGCCCTCACCCCCGACGAATTCACCGCACAGGTCAAGGCTTGCGGCTTGGCAGTAATCGGACAGAGCGCCAATCTCGCACCCGCTGATAAAAAGCTCTACGCCCTGCGCGACGTGACCGCAACGGTCAATTCCCTGCCCCTGATCGCCTCGTCGATCATGAGCAAAAAACTTGCCGCAGGTACAAAATCAATCGTTCTTGACGTCAAATACGGTAGCGGCGCCTTTATGCAAACGTCAGAGGAAGCCGAACAACTTGCCCAGATGATGGTGCGCATCGGCAAGGCGCACGGCAGACGAATTGCCGCCGTCATCAGTAGCATGGATACCCCTCTCGGTCACGCCGTTGGAAACACGTTGGAGATCTGCGAAGCCATCGAGGTCCTGCGCGGAAATGGGCCTGACGATCTGCGCACGGTCTGCCTGTTGCTCGCGTCCACCATGTTGCAGCTCTCCCAAAAGCTGTCACCGGAGGACGCCGATGCCATCGCACGCGACGCACTGACAAGCGGAAAAGCCTATGAGAAATTCTGCCAATGGATCGCTTTGCAGGGCGGAAACGCCGACGATGCCAAGCATCCCGAAAACCTTGGTGTCGCGACACATACCCAACCCCTCCACGCCGAGCGCGACGGCTATCTTGCCGCCTGCAACGCGCAAACGGTAGGTAACGCATCGGTCATTCTCGGCGCGGGAAGAAAAACAAAGGACGCCCCCATCGACCACCGAGCAGGTATCGTGATACACAAGAAAGCCGGAGATCGCGTCAAAAAAGGCGAGTGTATCGCAACCCTCTATACCGAGGATGCAACGACATTGGCGTCGGCACTGACGGCTCTGCAATCGTCACTGACCTATTCCGACACCCCCGTCTGCACACCGCCGTTGGTACACCGCGTCATTCGTTGAAGCATTTCAAACAAACAAAAAAAGAACGTCCAAAGCCTCGGCTTGCGACGTTCTTTTTGTTATCCCCCGTTGCGATCGGGTTTGAATATGGAAACGTGAAAGGTCAGTTCGTTTCGTTTTCCTTGTCACGGTAAAGCTTTGCCGCGGCGGCAAGGCATTCATCGCACAGGGGAAGACTTGCACCGTTCGGGATCTGGCCGTGGCATACCTTGCAAGACGGCGCGACGACTCTCATCAAAATACCGTCGCCGGTGTCAAGAAATTCCATCGTCGATTCCTCTTCTATACCGTACCTCTCCCTCAAATAAACCGGGATCACAACTCTTCCAAGCTTATCAACCTTCCTCATAGCTCCTCCTAAAAACAAAAAGTGCGCCAACCGAAGTCGACGCACCGAAAAACGCAGACTCCAATTGTCGCCAAACAAAACTTAAGAAGCACAAAGAAGAACCCTTGTCACTGCCAAAGCGGAATTTGCGTTTTTACCAAATTCAAATTGACAAGAGACAAGAGGTATAAAACTCCCTATATAAAAATAGCGAGTCCCCTTGTTCTGCTTCTATATTAAGTTTTGTTTGGCACTTTTATTATATCATTTTTTTCGGTCTTTGTAAAGAGGTTTCGGTTTTTTATATTAAAAAAATGGTGAAAGAAAGCTAAAAAAACGATATTTTTTAAAAAAATTTAAAAAACCGCTTGACAAATAAAACAATTTGTGGTATGATATGTTGGTCGGCACGGAGAGATGGCTGAGCTGGTCTAAGGCGCACGACTGGAAATGGTGTGTGCGGTAATCCCGTACCGAGGGTTCGAATCCCTCTCTCTCCGCCACGCAAAAGGCACCCAATTGGGTGCCTTTTTTGCGTGGCGGAGAGACAGCCTCATAAGAACACTGCCTTGCCCGGCAAGGCGAGGGTTCGCATTGAGCCGAAAGCCGTCGGGGATAAGAGCGGCGGACTGCATCGTGCAAGTCATAATTTTATTGATACACAAGGCTTACGCCTTGATTTATTGACGAAAGTATGATATAATTGCATATAATAACAGATTGGTTTCTATCATAACTTGTTGCCGAATCAGTCCCAAATTTTTTCAAAAAAGTGGCACAAGGTGGCACGACTTGGCACTATTTGGCACAAACAAATATGGTATCATATACCTACCAAAATAAAAGGAGGTATATGAATGGAACAAACCTACGAAGAAACGTCGTATTTGAACACGGCAGATTTAAGCGGTCACACATGGGAAAGCACGCGGTGGTTGGAAAGAACCTCCGTCAAGGATGAACGAAGGTGCAAGCCTTGCAAAGAAGAACACGGAAAGATCGTTTCCGTCCGTGAGCAAAGCAATTATCGGGTGAAATCCCACCCAAACTGCCGATGTTATCTTACACCGCTATCGGTAATCGAGGCAGGGTATGCAACCAAGGATGGCACAAACGGTGCAGATTATTGGTTGTATTACAAACATAAATTGCCGGAGTATTACATTACGAAGGCGCAGGCAAGAACTTTAGGATGGAGAAACAATAAAGGAAATTTAGCAGACGTTGCTCCACAAAAAATGATTGGCAGAATACCTTACAAAAACAAAAACGGTCATCTCCCAAGTGCGCCGGGACGGGAATGGTATGAAGCTGATATAAGCTATACATCCGGATTTAGGAGCGATTGCGACCGAATTCTTTATTCGAATGATGGTTTAATATTTGTTACCTGCGACCATTACGAAACGTTTTATGAAATATCAGAAAGGAAAATTTAAAAAACCATGTATGCATACAAAGAAAAATACACGCTTGACTTTTCAAAAATTGAACACTGGGATGAATTTCATCAAACAATAAAGAAGGAACTGGATTTTCCTAAAAGATACGGAGAAAACTGGGATGCCTTGTGGGATTGTTTGACTGAAAGAGTAGATATCGAGGAACCTCTTAACATCGAAATATTAGGAGCAGAAGTGATTGAGCAAAAATGGCCGGGGACAATAAATATTTTAGTTGAAATACTAAAGGAACTAAAACATTGGGAGGACGATTATTTTTGCGACTATGTAAAAGTAGAGATCGTCTGTGGCAAATCCCGCTACGAAATCACTTGAGTTTGGAATAAGATCGAGTAAATATCGCAAAGCAATTCAACCCCAATCCAACACCCGTTTCTCAAAGGCACCCACCCGAGTGCCTTTTTTATATTTTTCAAAAATCTGTCGCATTTGCGCAACTTTTGTCAACCGAAAATTCCCCTTTTGCCAAACAAATTTTGAAAATGATATATACAAACCGAGGATTTCATGTTATAATATAAGGTAATAATATTATTCTTTACGATCTTACTTGGAAAGGACAAGCCTTACATATGGAAAACAAGAAAAAGAATTCGCGTCCCACAGGCGCTCACCGTCCCTACGACCAAAAAGATTCCGACCGCCGCGCATCTCAACCCCACTCCAAAAGTCATACGCCTCGCAACCACGGCGGCGCAAACGACACCCGTTTTCGCAAGGAGGACGAGGTGAGAACCCAAAACACCGAAAACAATTCCGACATTCACGGAGAATACGAAAACGGTGCCGTCATCGGTCGTAACGCCGTCCGAGAGCTACTCCGCTCCAACCGCGCTATTGATAAGCTTATGGTGCAAAGAGGAGAGCGCACCGGATCGATCGTCGTTCTCGTTGCCGAGGCGATCGAACGCGGAATCCCCGTCATCGAGGTAGAAAAGCCCAAGCTTGATGCCATGTCGGGATTTGCTCCCCATCAGGGAGTCATCGCTCTTGCCGCCGAGAAGGAATATTGCAGTGTGGATGATATCCTTGACATTGCCAAAGCGCGCGGAGAGGATCCTCTTATCGTCATCTGCGACGGCATTACCGATCCCTACAACTTGGGTGCCATCATCCGTTGCGCCGAGTGTTGCGGTGCTCACGGACTCATTATCCCCAAGCGCCGCGCGGTTGGTCTGACGCCGCTCGTTACCAAAGCATCCGCAGGTGCCGTCGAACATCTCGCCATTGCAAAGGTTACAAGTCGGATCGTAGCCATGTCGTTCTGTGAGCCAAGGAGTTGAGTGGAACCATTGTCTTCCTAAGACCGCTTGGCCTCCGACTTTGACGCCGCTCGTTACCAAAGCATCCGCAGGTGCCGTCGAACATCTCGCCATTGCAAAGGTTAC
>JAZRGI010000211.1:0-1606 GCA_045644105.1 Eubacteriales bacterium
TATTGCAAAAGCTGGCGTAAGCTCATCAGCTTCTCCCGGTCAAGCTCATATATCCGCTTGACGACTTCGTAAAATTCATCATCGGTTCTCATTCTCACAACGATGTCCGTCTGGATGTCGTTGTTTTTTTGGATTTGTTCCCAGCCCATTAGATATTCGGGCGTTGTTTGGAGTGCGTTGGCGATTGTTTTGATAACGTCGACCGGGACTTTTTCGATAAAGCCGTTTTCGTATCGGAAAACTGTGGATCGGGCGACGCCGAGCTTTTCACCGAGATCGTCGGCGGAAATCCCAAGCTCCTTGCGACGGTGCTTGATTCGTTCTCCTATTGTCATTGTTAGGGTCACCTCCTGTCATTGGCAATATTATAAACCAAAATTCGCAGATTTGCAACAGGAGAAGATGAACAAATTGTAAATAATCGCATATTTGCGCCAAGAATATTGACAATGCGAAAAAACTGGCGTATAATGTAAGCAGTCGCATAAATGCTACTATCAAAACGGAAAGGACGGTAATGAATGAACGTACTAAAATTAAAAGGTCGAATGGTGGAGCGGGGCATGAACGTCGAACGGCTTGCCGAGAAGATCAGCGTTGATCGTGCGACGCTATACCGAAAGCTCAACAAGAGCGAAAACATCACGGTCGGGGAAGCACAGAGGATCAAGGACGCGCTTGAACTGACAAGAGAAGAAGCAAGTGTTATTTTTTTTGAGTGAAAAGTCGCATAAATGCTACTTCTGCACTATCACTTACTCTGCCTTTTTGGCTGGTTGCCAAGTGGTTGCCAAGTGGTTGCCGCAGTAAAGAGAAGGGGAGTGAAGTGAAGAATCAGTAAAGGGAAGGGAAGAAGGAGGGCGCGTCCCCGGCGGCGGCAGCACCAAGCCTGTGGAAAACAAAAAATAAAAAGGAGTTACGAACATGGCAAAGGATATCATGACCGACGAGCAGATCGAGCAGGAGATTTCCAGACTGCAGGAATCCGACCTTGTGAAGCTGGCAAAGAAGGAAAAGCGGATCAAGGAACGGCGCAAACAATATTTGTATAACCTCCGCACATATGAGCGTCGCGGCAGGCAGCTTGCGGCGGAGGGGTACACGCTGGACAACATTGCCGAGCGGATGCTGGGGGATATCGAGGATATCGACGAGGAAGCGAAGGAGTAAGGCATGAGCTACATTCTCACATACAAGGAAGTGACCACGCGCAAAAGTCAACGTTGCATCGGGTGCAGACGGACATTTCCGAGTGGAACCAAAATGATTCGTGAAACCATAAAAGACGATATCTTGTTTACAGCATATCTCTGTCCGACTTGCAGATATATTTGCGAGCATGAACTTGATTATTGGTCAGATTTCGGTGAGGGCGATTTATACGATATGGCAATGGAGATAGAAGCCGAACAGGCTTAGAAAGAAAAGGAGCAGGGCATGAAAGATTTGGCGGATTTATTCATCTATGTTGTTGTCATGGCAATCATCATTGTGGCAAGCGCATGGTTTTGCTTGGAAGGTGTGTGAACATGGAAGAAAAAGTGCGGGTATTCCAATTCGGGCAGGATGTTGTCCGGGTGCATGGTGAGCCGAACATGGCGCGTAT
>JAZRGI010000212.1:0-3055 GCA_045644105.1 Eubacteriales bacterium
GAGGATCGATTTGTGCTTCTTGTATTCGGAGGTGGTACGCAATTCGCATACAAGGGCGATACGGTGTTTGTTTGCACACCCAAAGGGTACCGTAACAAACGAGCCGGGACGGATATCCCCAACCATCGACGGCGGCACCCAATAATCGTAAATGGTATCGATCGGGAAGGGGTTGTCAAGCAGACAAACGCCCGCAAAACAGGGTGTGGTCATTTTAAAAAATTATTCGTTGTCTTCGGCGGGAAGCTCTTCTTCGTCTTCCTCATCCTCATCTGCCATTGCGCGCAAAAGATCCATATCGATTCTTTGAGGCTCAACGGCGGGAGCGGCAACGGGGATGTTTCTGCCCGCGTTCTCGTCGATGCGGTATTCTCCGACGTGGATGCGATTGATGGCAACCTTTACCGCCTTCTCGTCGCGAAGCTCGCTCTTGACAACGGGAGCGGGAGCACGCTCGCCGTCCTTGCTTCCGTTTGCCGCTTTTTCGGCAGCTTCGTGCTGACGTACGTATTCCTCGGTGATCAGGCGCGCGCAACTTGCGGTGGCAAGTGCCAGCTCGTAGCGGTTATATTGGCCTTTGGTCAGTTCATCAATGGTTGGGTAAAGCATAAGTGAAATCTCCTTGTTCAAATGATTATGTAAAAAATTTATTTTTCAATGGGGGATACCGACCGAATTACCCGAAGTAATCAAGTGCGGCGGTGGGATGACGCAACGTGGCACATTGTTCGGCACGGACAATCGCTCGGATGTCGTCGGCACAGTTGTCGATGCCGCCGTCGCGGTTGTAGACAACGTAGTCGTAGTGGACCAATTCGGGAAGCTCCTCACGGGTGCGGGCGAGCCTTGCAAGGATCTTTTCCTCGGTTTCGGTGCCTCTGCCGCGCAGACGCGATTCCTGGATCGCAAAGGAGGGAGGAAGGAGCATGATCAACACGGCTTCGGGGTAAAGACGTTTTACGTTCAAAGCGCCTTCCACCTCGATTTCCAGAATCAGATTCTTGCCGGAGTCAAGTACATCAAGCGCTTCCTTAAGCGGCGTACCGTAATAGTTGCCGCAGTAGGAGGTGTATTCCAACATCTGACCTTTGGCGATGCGCTCTTCAAAATCCTCTTTGGTGATGAAATAATAATTTATGCCGTCAACCTCGCCCGGACGCGGTGCGCGGGTGGTTGCAGATACTGAATATACGTATTCGTCGGACTGCAGGAGCTCGGCGTTTACGGTTCCCTTACCGCTTCCGGCAGGACCGGAGATAACAATCATTAATCCTTTTTTCATTATCGCGGCTCCTCTTTACTCTGCGTCTGCATCTTCGTCGTCTTCATCCTCGTAGGCGACGGCACTGCTATCCAGACGGTTGGCAATGGTTTCGGTTTGAATGGCGGAGAGAATGACGTGCTCGGAGTCGGTGATGATCACCGCGCGCGTACGTCTGCCGCAGGTTACGTCAATGGCTCTGCCGTCATCTTTGGAATCCTGGATCAGACGTTTGATGGGTGCCGAATCGGGGTTGGCAAGTGCCACCACACGGTCTGCGGCTACCATATTTCCAAAACCGACGTTGATAAATTTCATGATTATAGTTCCTTTCGGGGTGTTTGGGGAAGTCCCCTTTGCTTGTTTTTGTAATCCAAACGAAATGCTTTGCGAGCGTGTCACTCAAGATTCTGGATCTGCTCGCGAATCTTTTCCAACGTACACTTTACGTCTACCACACGGCGCGCGATCTCGGCGTCGTTGCATTTGGAGCCGGTGGTGTTGATCTCGCGGTTCATTTCCTGAAGCAGGAAATCCAAACGTCTGCCAATTGGCTCGTCGGAAGCGAGAATAGCATCAAACGCCTCAAAATGCGTGCGCAGACGAACCAATTCCTCGTCCACCGCGATCTTGTCGGCGTGAATGGCACATTCGGTCAGGAGACGGCTTTCATCGGGTGTGATCTGATTGTCCGCCAAGGCTTCGCGGATGCGTTGCGCCAGACGGTCGCGGTAGGTGTCAACGTCCTGCAAAGAGAGTGCTTCGATCTCGTCCACCAAACCCTTGATCGAGTCGATCTTGATGCGCATATCGGCGGCAAGACTGTTGCCCTCACGGTTGCGTACCGCCAGAAAGGCATCGGTTGCTTTTTCAAGAACACCGCGAAGACATTCCCAATCGCCCTCAATATCCTCTTCCGGCTTTTTGACAACGAAAAGGTCGGGAATGCGGGCAACCGACATCACCGAAATATCGTCGCGCAGACCGTAGCCGTCGCGCAGGCGATAAAGGGCGTCGAGGTAACCCTTGAGATAACCCTCGTCGATTTGCACGTTGACGTCGCCCGAGGTCAACAATTCGATCCCGATCCAGACGTCAACCTTTCCGCGGCTGACTCCTTTTGCTTGCAGGAAGGGCTTTACGCGATCCTCAAGATAGCTGTAGGCACGGCTGATTTTGGTATTGCAATCGAAAAAACGGCTATTCACCGAACGGATTTCAACGGTAATATCGAGGCCGTTCACGGTTTCACGACAACGTCCGAAGCCTGTCATGCTTCTGATCATGAGAATCCTCCTTTCAAAAAAGGGTATACATTATTATTTTAACCCATTTCTTCAAAAAAGTCAACTGTTTTATTTATTTTTATAGTTGGAAATTAAAAAAATAATAAAAAGATGGCGCATCCAAACTTGACTTTTGAGGAGAGATATGGTATACTAAAACGGAACGGTGGAAAGAAGGAGACAGAGATGATAAAAGCGGTTGTTTTTGATTTGGACGGGACGATTGCCGATACGATTCCTGCATTGCGGGAGGGCGTGAACCTGACCATGGGAAAATACGGCTATCCTACGCACACCGATGCCGACGTTTTGCGCTTTATCAACAACGGCGCAAGAGAGTTGATCCGACGTGCGATGCCAAGCGATTTGCGTGGTGACGAGGCGTTGGTGTCACAGGTTCTGGAGGACTACAACGAGGCTTATGCAAGCGTTTGTCTGCACACCGACCGCACCTATGATGCGATCGTCGAACTTGTAAAGGCACTGCGGTCGGAGCTTGGGATGAAGA
>JAZRGI010000213.1:0-11956 GCA_045644105.1 Eubacteriales bacterium
CCTCAGGATATGAAGAAGCTGCCGCGCAGGGCCTTATTGCAGGAATTAACGCTGCAAGACGTGTCAAAAACCTTCCTTCTATTATATTACCGCGCTCAGGCAGCTATATCGGCACTTTAATCGATGATTTGGTCACCAAAGGCACCAACGAACCCTACCGCATGATGACCTCTCGCTCCGAGTATCGTCTGCTTTTACGCCAAGATAATGCAGATCTGCGCCTGACACCCATCGGATATCGAGCAGGATTGATCACCGAGGCTCGCTATCAAGCATTTTTAGAGAAAAAAGCCCTTGAAGATGCAGAAATCGAACGGTTAGAGCAAACTCATGTTTCCCCCGCCATTGCAAATCCATTCTTGATTTCGATCGGAGAAACAGAATTGAAATCAGGCGCCTCTCTTGCAGACCTGTTGCGCCGCCCTCCCATTCACTATGAGCAATTGCAAGTAATCGATCCCAACCGCCCCGAACTGCCGCGCTCGGTCGTTCTAACGGTAGAGATCAACATCAAGTACGCCGGATATGTCAACAAGCAACTTTCCGAGGTGGACCGTCAACGCAAACTTGAGCAAAAACTTCTGCCGGAAAGCATTGATTATGCCGAACTTAAGGGGCTTCGCATTGAAGCGGCTCAAAAGCTGAACAAAATCCGCCCAAGAACCATCGGACAAGCATCCAGAATCAGCGGCGTTAACCCCGCAGACATATCCGTGCTTCTGATCTATTTGGGAATCAAGTAAAGGAGAACAAACTTGAATTACACCGATTTTGCACAATTGTTGCGCAAATCCGCGCTATTAAACGGCATTGAACCGCTGGATGAAGAAAAAACGCAACAAGCCTATGAATTTACAACGCATTTGGCAGAGGTCAACCAAGTAACCAATCTGACCGCCATCCGAAACATCGAAGATATGATCCCCAAACACCTGACCGACTCTCTCCTCGCCTCCGAATATATTCCCTTTGGAGCAAGTGTTCTCGATATCGGTTGCGGTCCCGGTTTTCCGTCCATTCCATTGGCAATCGCTCGCCCCGACCTTTCAATTACCGCTCTCGACAGTACCGCAAAGAAGATTTCTTTTGTCAGCGAGGCAGCGCGCAAGATCGGCCTAACAAACCTGACCGCAATCGCAGGCAGAGCCGAAGATGACGCCATCTCCAAGAAAATCGGCAAGGTAGACATTGTTGTTAGTCGCGCCGTCGCAAAATTGGTTGTCTTATCAGAGCTTTGCATTCCTTATGTCAAAATCGGAGGCAAACTCGTTGCACTAAAAGCATCCAAAGCAGACGAAGAAGTTGCGGAAGCAGAGCGCGCCATTAAGATTCTCGGCGGAGCATCCGCGGTCTTGCACAAAAAAAGCCTATATCTTTCAGACGACGTCGCAGAGCCGCGTTGCTTGATTGAAATCACAAAAAACAAACAAACACCCGCAGCTTATCCGCGCGCATATGCCGCAATCTTAAAAAAGCCGCTTTAAATTGTTTCACGTGAAACATATCAAAAAGTTTTGGTATGTTTCATGTGTTTTTTTGTTTTACCAAACTCGGATATGCCTGCTCAAACGTTTCACGTGAAACATATGCTACAAGCAGTCCCGGATCCGAATACTATGTTTCACGTGAAACATAAAAATCTTAAAGAGAGATCGGTTAGAAGTATCTTGCTTCCTCGACGGAAATCTTACGTTGCGGTTTGAGTGTTCCACATGAAACATATTTTTTTGTAATATTATCATATAATTGTTGCATTTTTGCGCAGTTTGTGGTATAATAAAAGCAACATAAAATTCTAACAAGTATTACCGAAAGGATGTTTACCAAATGGGAAAAATTATATCGTTTGCAAACCAGAAAGGCGGCGTCGGCAAAACTACGTCTGCCGTTAATATTGCGGCATCTCTTGGGGTTTTGGGCTACAAAGTGCTTCTGATCGACCTCGATCCCCAGGGAAATGCAACAAGTGGCGTAGGAATTATGAAGAAAACGCTCAAAACAACCGTTTTTGATATGTTGACAACCGATGCAGATGCAGACTCTGTCACTATCAAAACCAAGTTTGACAATCTTTCCGTGATTCCAACACACACCACGTTGGCTCGCGCAGAGTATGAACTCGGCGACATAGAAAACGGCGAATATGTCATGAAAAACAAACTCGACGCAGTTCGTGACAAGTATGACTACATTATCATCGACTGTCCTCCTTCTCTCGGAATGCTGACCGTAAACGCGATGACCGCAAGCGACGGTGTTGTAATCCCGATGCAGTGCGAATTTTTCGCGCTTGAAGGACTTTCGCAACTCATGTTTACCATTAGCCGCATCAAAACGCACTACAACAAGGATCTAAATGTCACCGGTATCCTTATTACCATGCACAACAACCGTTTGATTCTGTCTATGCAGGTCATTCGCGAGCTTCGCAAGCACTATGCGGACAAGTTGTTCGAAACCACCATTTCCAGAAACGTTAAGGTTTCCGAGGCGCCCGGGTTCGGTGCTCCCGTATATTATCACGAGAAGCGTTCCAAAGGATCTGCAGAATACATGAACGTAGCGAAGGAATTGGCAGAAAGAATTTAACTTTTTTGCACAAAAAGCAAAAAATGCATACATTTGATTAAAATTTAAGGAGAAAGAGATGGCAAAATCAAGAAGCGGGCTTGGACGTGACTTCTATTCCTTATTGGACGATAATATTTTGTCGAGCGACAAAGCCGTCGCAAACACGATTCGCATCGCCGACGTGGAGCCGAGAAGTGACCAACCCAGAAAAACATTTTCACACGAATCCCTTGAACAACTCGCCGACTCAATCGGGCAGTTCGGCGTGTTGCAACCGATTATAGTAAGAGAAAGTCAACTTTTAGCAGGAACTTACGAGATCATCGCAGGCGAACGCCGTTGGAGAGCCGCAAAAATGGCAGGACTTTCCGAAATCCCTGCCGTAGTCTTGGAAGGTGACGATCTCAAAGCCGCGCAGGTTGCCGTTATTGAGAACGTACAGAGAGAAAATCTGAACGCAGTAGAAGAAGCAATGGCATACGACGTACTGATCGACCGCTACGGTCTGACGCAGGAGCAGGTTGCAAAGCAGGTTGGAAAGAGCCGTTCCGCAGTCACCAATATGCTCCGTCTGCTCGATCTTCCCGAAGAGGTGCTTGAGCTTCTGAAAAACGGAGATCTGACCGCAGGACACGCAAGAGCCTTATTGGGACTCAACAATGAGGAGCAAATCGCGCCTTTGGCACAAAAGATTATCGAAAAGGATCTCTCGGTACGCGACGTCGAGCGCACGATTCGTCTTATGAACTATGAGCCGGAAGCAATTGACGAAGAGGAGCAAAGCACATTGACGCAGAGAAAGGCATATATGCACGATCTCGAACACCGTGCCGTATCGGTGCTTGGCAGAAAGGTAAAGATCCTTAAGACCTCCAAGAAAAAGGTTGTGGAGTTGGCTTACAGTGACGACGATGACCTGGAAGCACTTTTGAAAGCAATCTGCGGAGAGCAGTTTTTTGCAGAAATCAACTAAAAAATACACAAATCAGGAGAAAAAGTCATGTTAGACATCAAATATATCAAAGAAAAACCCGATGAAGTCGTTGCAAGACTTGCAAAAAAAGGAAAAGACGCCAAAGATGATATCGAGGCGATTCTGAAGCTTGACACAGAACGCCGCGCTCTGATCGGTGAAACCGAGCAACTCAAAGCCGAGCACAACAAGACCAACAAGCTGATTCCTCAATACAAGAAAGAGGGAAAGGACGTTGCTCCCATTTTTGCCGAGATGAAGGCTATGGGCGCAAAAGTCAAGGAGAACGACGATAAACTGAAGGAGATTGAAACGCAACTCACCTCCTTTATGCTCGGTCTGCCTAACCTTCCCGACGAGGATCTCTTGGCAGGCGGCAAAGAGAACAATGAGCCTCTCCGTTACCACGGTGAGCCTCGCAAGTTCGATTTCGAGCCGAAGAATCACGTTGACCTCTGCACCGATCTCGGTCTGATCGACTACAAGCGCGGTGTTAAGCTCTCCGGAAACGGATTTTGGATCTATTCGGGACTTGGCGCACGTCTTGAGTGGGCAATTCTCAACTATTTTGTTGATTTCCACCTCGGAAACGGCTATGATCTGATGCTCGTCCCCCATATGCTTGGTTACGAGTGCGGATTGACTGCCGGTCAGTTCCCTAAATTCCAGGATGACGTTTATTGGTTGGAAACCGCAGAGGACGAACGCCGTCGCTTTATGCTTCCCACCGCAGAAACCGCATTGGTATCTTTGCACCGTGACGAGATCCTGACCGAGGCAGATCTTCCCAAGAAGTATATCAGCTACACGCCGTGCTTCCGCCGCGAGGCAGGTTCCTACCGTGCGGACGAGCGCGGAATGGTACGTGGACACCAGTTCAACAAGGTTGAGATGGTTCAGTACACTCTGCCTGAAAAGAGCGACGAGGCGTTTGAAGAACTTGTAACCAACGCAGAGAATCTTGTAAAGGGACTCGGTTTCCATTTCCGTACCGTGAAGTTGGCAGCAGAGGATTGCTCGGCATCGATGGCTCGCACTTACGATATCGAGATCAACATTCCTTCCATGAACGGCTACAAGGAAGTTTCTTCGGTTTCCAACGCGCGTGACTACCAAGCTCGTCGCGGCATGATGAGAGTCAAGCGCGACAACGGAAAGATTGATTTCGTACACACGCTAAACGGCTCCGGTCTTGCAACCAGCCGTATCTTCCCGGCGCTTGTTGAGCAAAATCAGAACGCCGACGGCAGTGTTACGGTTCCCGATTGTCTGCGCAAGTATATCGGCGTTGACGTCATCAAAAAATAACTGGTAATATTTTCCAATCTCCGCTTGCACCCCTTGCGGAGATTGGAATCCATACAAGGAGGATAGAACATATGTTCGGTTTGTTTGCCTATCTGTCATCCTCGGATCTATCTTTTTGGGAGCGTATTGCGGAATGGTATCAAGGCTCGGTCATTCGGGAATTGATTGCTTATTTCTATGAAAAATACTTTACCATTGAGTTTGCCGCCTACGAAAATTTCTCGGTAGCGGACGGCTTGGGCACCACTTTGCGCAGCATCATTCTTGCGTTGGCGGTGGGAATTATCGCGTCGGCACTACTGACCGCAAGAATGCGAGTCGGCTTGGGCGGCTTTGTAAAAAAGTTGCTTCGCGAGGATTGTCTTTCTCCCGAAAAAGCAAAGACGCTCTATGATCTTGGCTATTTCCGTAATCCCATGATCCGCCGTGAATTGGCGTGCGGATCGGTGTTGAAAATGGTTGTTCGTTGCCGCGAACAAGACGAAAAGGAATGCAATGCCGACCAAAAGTCTGATAGCGGGGATAAAAAAAACACAGAAGAATTGCCGGAAAGACCGCGAAAACGCACATACGTACTGCAAAAACCCGAAAAAATCGACTTTACAACGGCACACTTCTATATTCCGGAGGATCTGCGCTACCGTGCAGAGATTCGCTTTGACGAGAAGGGCTCTTCTTGGAGATCGGCAATTTTGTTGACGGTTGGTGCCGTGATTGTAGCCGCACTGCTTTGCGCATTTTTGCCCGACGTGGTGGCGTTTGTCGACAATCTCATCACTCTCTTCGCGCCTTAAAGAGCATTCGATTTCAATATAAAAACACGCCGAGTACGCCCGCCAGAAAAAAGAGGGCGTAACTCGGTGTGTTTTCTCATTTGTATCGCAAAAAAGCATTCCTGTCACGGTTTAAAAAACAAAAAAATATAGACAAGCCCCTTTTTTTGTGATACAATAAATACAGAAAAATGGAGCAGGGGAGTGATCGGTATGAATCTTGGTGCTACGGTGGATCGCATTCTTTCAAAATTGGACGAGCATCTGCATAAAAACGACTACGTGTCGGCAGAACGGCATCTTGTCTATTGGTTGAACGAAGCAACCAAAGCAGGGGACGTGCGTGCCGAGTTGCCGATTTGCAACGAGCTGATGGGACTTTACCGCAAGCTCGGACGAGAGGACGATGCCATTGGGTGTGCCGAGCGCGCTCTCTCGGTTGTTGACACCAACGGGATTGGCGCGCAGGTTGGCGCGGCAACCACCTATCTCAACGTCGCCACCGTCTACAAGGCGTTTGGTCGCGCCGCCGACGGTATCGGTTTGTTTGAACGCGCAAGGAAGATCTACGAGCGCGAGTTGGATACACACGATACAAGGCTTGCGGGGCTTTACAACAACATGGGGTTAGCATTGGTCGATCTCGGTCGTTTTCGAGAGGCGGAGGATTGTTACAACAAGGCGGTTGCGATCCTGCAAGACAGTGAAACGGGGGCACCCGAAATTGCCATTACCTATCTGAACATGGCAAGCGCCGCCGAAGCCGAGCATGGTCTTGAGGATGCCGCCGAGAAGATCGAGGAATTGTTGAACCGTGCCGAGCATCTTCTTGAGGAATACCCCACACGCGACGGTTATTACGCCTTTGTTTGCGAAAAATGCGCAACGGTGTTCGATTATTACGGTCATTTCTTCTATGCCAACGAACTGAAGGCACGCGCCGGGAGGATCTATGAAGGGAATTGAGCTTTCAAAACACTACTACGAAGCCTTTGGCAAACCTATGCTGGAGGAGCAATTCGGCGCGTACGTCGGTGTCATTGCCGTGGGACTTGTCGGCAGTGGATCCGAGTGTTTCGGCTACGATGACGAGATCTCACAGGATCACGATTTTGAACCGGGCTTCTGTCTTTTTCTGCCCGATGAAAGCATCGTTGACCGACGGATCGCCTTTCAACTGGAGCGCGCGTATGCAAAGCTTCCGTCGGAATTCATGGGCTACCACCGCTCGCCGCTCTCTCCGGTTGGAGGAAACCGTCACGGCGTGTTGCGTATGGAAGATTTTCTTCTGGAAAAAACCGGCACTCCCGACGGAGATCTGTCGCTTTTTGATTGGTTCAAACTCCCCGAGCAATCGCTTGCCGAGGCAACCAACGGCGAGGTCTTTCGCGACGATCTCGGTTGGTTTACCGAGGCACGGCAAAGGCTTTCTTATTTTCCCGAAGACGTGCGCCGAAAAAAGCTTGCAGGCAACCTTTTACTAATGGGGCAATCGGGACAATACAATTTTGCACGTTGCATCAAGCGAGGGGAGTGTGCCGCGGCGCAGCTTGCGGCAGGCGAGTTCGTCACAAGCGCACTTCGGGCAATCTTTTTGCTGGGTCGCAAATATCTGCCCTATTACAAGTGGCAATTCCGCGCGCTTACGGAATTGGAAAGGTTCTCCTCACTACACGGCGATCTTGAGGCGATCCTGACAGGAGAAAATACCGATGCCGCCGGTGAAAAGCAACAGAGGATCGATCGCGTGTGCAAATCGATCACCGACGCAGTGTGCGCCGAGGGGCTTTCGAGCTATCACGGCGACACGATGGAGGGATATGCCCGTGCGGTCAACGATAACATCAACGATGCCGCACTGCGCAATCAACACGTCCTCTTCGGCGTTTGATCGCTTGCGATACCATCTCAAAAAACGGAACGGAGAAGGCAACCGCGCTCCGTTCCTTTGTTTTTTGGATGTCCGTCCGCTTCGCAACCGCATCCAAAAACAGATCAAGATCGCTTTGTTTTCTTCAAAAATCCGAAAAAAGTTCTCCGAAAAGTGCTATAAATAATAAAATAAGGTTAAAAATTCAAAAAAATTTCAAAAAAGTATTGCAAAAACAAAAAAGTTGTGTTATACTATGATATGGTAGAAGCATAGCAGTAAGGGAGTGGGTTTTCGCGAATCCGCTCTTAATTTTTTGAAAAAAGAAAATCTATCAAAATAACAAACGGAGTAAACGTATGAAAAAGAGCAACGGTGGCATCGTTGGCGCGGTCAAGAAAATCGCCGAGCCGCTTGCCGAAGAGCTTGGTTACTTCCTTTGGGACGTCGAATACGTCAAGGAAGGCGCCGAAATGTATTTGCGCATCACCATCGACAACGAGGATGGCATCACCATCGAGGATTGTGAGAAGATGCATCGCGCAATCGACCCGCTGTTGGATGAGGCGGATCCCATCGAGGACGCCTACCATTTGGAGATCTCCTCTCCCGGTATTGAGAGAGATCTGAAGACCGATATGCAGATCAATGCCTGCGAGGGTTGGGACGTTGAGGTTCGTCTTTACGCTCCCATCGACGGTGCAAAGAGCTATATCGGCGTTTTACAGGAGCTTGACGAGGACGGCAACGTCGTCATCGAAACCGAGAACGGTGTACGCAAGTTTGCGCGCGCGGCGGTTGCTTCACTCAAGACACACTACAACTTTGAAAACTGATAATCAAGAGAAATACGAAAACGGTCAACCATGACCGGTGAGAAAGGATTTACACGAAATGAACACAGAGTTTTTCACTGCGTTGGACCTTTTGGAGAAGGAAAAGGGCATTCCCGCGGAATACATGATCGAAAAGATCGAGGCGGCACTCGTTTCGGCTTACAAAAAGGAATACGGCAACAACACCAACGTCCGCGTTCTGATCGATCCCGCAAAGAAGGACGTCCGCGTCTATCAGCAGAAGGAGGTCGTTGAGGAGGTCGAAAACCCCGAAACGCAGATCTCCCTGGAAGCCGCAAAGGCGGTTGCCAAGAAGTATAAGGTCGGCATGATCATGGAAACCGAGGTCAAGACCAAGAATTTCCGCCGATTGAGCGCCGCTGCCGCAAAGTCTGTGATCATCCAGGGCATTCGCGAGGGTGAACGCCGCGCGATGCAGGAGGCTTACGAAAACAAGCATGAGGAGATCATCACCGCCACCGTTTCCAAGATCGATCCCGAAAACGGCAACGTGGTATTGGAAACCGACACCAGCCGCGTCGTTCTGCTCAAGTCCGGGCAGATCCCCGGCGAAAGCTTTTACGTTGGCGACAAGATCAAGGTATTCGTCATGGAGGTCAACAAGGAATCCCGCGGCCCGCTTGTAACGCTTTCCCGCGCACACGCAGGTCTTGTCAAACGGATGTTTGAGTTGGAGATCCCCGAGATCGCAGACGGTATCGTTATGGTCAAAGGTGTTGCCCGTGAGGCAGGCTCGCGTACCAAGATCTCGGTGTGGTCGCGCGACGAGGACGTTGATCCCGTAGGCGCTTGTATCGGTAACCACGGTGCGCGTATCTCTTCGATCGTCAACGAGCTTGGCGGCGAGAAGGTAGACATCGTCACCTACAGCGAAAAGCCCGAGGAATACATTGCCGCCGCTCTCGCTCCCGCCGAGGTTCTCTCGGTTACCATGACTGCAGAGCGCGCTTGCCGCGTTCAGGTAGCTCCCGATCAGCTCTCGCTTGCCATCGGTAAGGAAGGACAGAACGCACGTCTTGCGGCGCGTCTGACCGGCTTTAAGATCGATATCAAGGCAGACTGATCCGTCATGGAAAAGAAACAAAAAAAGATCCCGATGCGTCAGTGTCTGGGATGTAACGAGCATAAACCGAAGGCAGAGTTGTTGCGCGTGGTCAGAAGCCCCGATGGAGAGATCTCTTTGGACTTTGTCGGAAAGAAATCGGGACGCGGCGCTTATATCTGCCACAACGTCGCCTGTTTGCGCCGTGCAAGAAAATCCAAACGGATCGACAAGAATTTGGATTGTCCGATTCCCGATGCCGTGTACGACGCAATGGAACAGGAACTGGAAGCTCATGAATAAGCCGATCGATCAGAAAACACTGAACGCACTGGGATTGTGTGCCAGAGCGAGAAAGTTGATCACCGGAGCACCGATGGTATGTGAGTCGTTGCGCGGCGCAAAAAAGCCCTTGTTGGTACTGTGCGCCGCCGACAACTCCGAGAACACCGCAAAAAAGTTGAACGATAAGTGCAGTTTTTACGGTGTCCCCATCGTTACGTTGGACGTGTCCGGCGCGTCACTTGCCGATGCCGTCGGAAAGAAAGGCAGACAGGTTGCCGCCGTTGCGGTCACCGATGAAAATCTCTGCCGCTTGGTTCAGTCGTCAATCGAACAATACCGCGCCCGTGAGCGCGACACACAATAATTTGTAGGTGCGAGCTGTGTGTGCCCGCGCAAGAAGCCTTCCGTCGGACGGATGCAGCTCGCCCCTACAAAAGCAAGGCACGCCACAGGCGGATCTGCGGTCCGCAAGGGCATGAACATTATAAACACCCGTCACACTGCGGATTGACGGGAAAGTAGGAGGAAATATGGCTGCTATCAATCAACAATTCAAATTAAACAAACTCGCAAAGGATCTTGGTCTGAAAAGCAAGGATCTGGTGGAGATTCTTTCTCAAAACGGAATCGAAGCCAAGACCACGCAAAAGGCATTGGAGCCGGCAGAATTTGACGTTCTGTTCGATACTTTGACGCGCTCTAATCAGATCAAAAATATCGGAAACTATCTGGACGGTGTTACACAGATCCCGTCTAAGGTAAAGAAGACCGAAGAAAAGGATGCACCGGTTAAGGAAAAGCCGGTTGCAGAAAAAGCAGCAGAAAAACCGGCTGCGGCAGCGCCCAAAACCGAAGAAGCGAAAAAGCCGACCGCCGAAAAGGTTCGCGCACCCAAGCAAGAGGCGGCAGAGGCAAAGAAGGCAGAGGACGTAAAGCCCACAGAAACGAAGAAGGAACAGCCCGCAAAGGCAGAGGTATCGAAAAAAGAGAATACCGCAGAAAAGGCAAAGAAGGAGCCTCAGGCGGCACCCGCAGAAAGCCGTCCGCAGACCAATACTCCGCAAGCCGCGCAGAAGCCGAATGCACATCCGTCGGAAAAGCAGAACACCACCCCGCAGGGAGCAGCCGCGCAGGGTGTCAAGAAGCAACCCACGGCACGCGCTCCCTATACCGGAAATCCCTTCCGTCCGCAGCAAAACGGAATTTCCGCAAAAGACACGCCGGCAACCGGTGCTCCTTATACCCGTCCCGCACAGGGCGGACAGGGCGCCTATACCCCCCGTCAGGGCAACGCGCACAACTCGCCCTATAACAACAATGGCGGACAATTTGGCGGTTTCGGCGGCGGACGTCCTCAAAACAGCGCACCTCAAAACCGTAACAACAATCAAAACAGAGGCGGCAATCAGCGCTTCGACCGCGGAGCAGACAAGGACAAGGGTGATTTCGTTCCCAACGTTCCCAGAGAAAAGTTCAAGGCGCAACCCATCGTCCGCGGGGCTTCCACCAATCTCAACCCCGACGGTACCCGTAAGGGCCCTCGTGTCGTAGACACGCACACCTCGATGGTGGATCTGTCCAAGTACGACGAAAGACTCGATAATTTCGTTTCCGACCACGACAACAAATTCCAGGGCGGAAACCAGAAACTCAAGAAGAACGTTGCGCAAAATCTTACGGCGCAAAATCAGAACCGCAATGGCAAGGGCGGCAAAAATCGCCGTCAACAAGCCGTCGCGCCCGCTCCCGTCGTTACGCACAAACCCACCGCAGTTGAGCTGCCCGAGGAAATCGTGGTTGGTCAGTTGGCATCCAAGTTGCACGTTACGGCAGGCGAGGTCGTTAAGAAACTGATGCTAATGGGCATGATGGCAACCATCAACCAAGCCATCGATTACGATACCGCCGCACTGGTAGCCGACGAGTTTGGCATTGCGGCAAGCCCCGAGGTTGTCGTCAGTATCGAAGAAAAACTCTTTGACGAAGCAGAGGATTCCGAGGAGCAGTTGGTTGAACGCGCCCCCGTCGTTTGCGTTATGGGACACGTTGACCACGGTAAGACCTCTATTCTCGATGCCATCAGAAACTCCAACGTTACCGCAGGCGAGGCAGGCGGTATTACCCAGCACATCGGTGCATACCGTGTCAAGGCAGGCGGCAGAGATATCACCTTCCTTGATACCCCCGGACACGCGGCGTTCACCGCAATGCGTGCACGCGGCGCAATGGCAACCGATATCGCGATCCTCGTAGTCGCTGCCGACGACGGCGTTATGC
>JAZRGI010000214.1:0-11153 GCA_045644105.1 Eubacteriales bacterium
CAAATTTTCTTTGAAAATTTCGCGGTAAAGCAGGTTTAAACGGTGAACGGGAAGACCGACAACGTTAAAGTAGCAACCGTGAATGCCGCTGATAAACGCAGATGCGCTTCCCTGAATGGCGTAGGCACCTGCCTTGTCATAGGGATTGCTTTGCGCGACGTAGCGTTCGATCGTCGCTTCGTCCAGATCGTCAAAAACGACACGAGTGACCTCGTGCGCGCTTCCAATACGGTCGCCGCCGATCAGGCAAATACCGCTGATCACTTCATGCTCTCTGCCCGAAAGCAGACGGAGCATACGCAATGCGTCCTCGCGGTCGACGGGTTTCCCCAAAATCTGACCGTCAACCGAAACCACGGTGTCCGACGCGATGATCACGGTGTCCGAAAGCCTTCTTCCTTCGGATTGCAACAGATCGCGCACGGCAAGTCCTTTCCGACGGGAGAGAAGCTCCACAAGCGCGCGCGGATCGGTTTCGGTACTCGACTCGTCGGTGTCGGCAACCACGATCTCAAAGTCAAGCCCCATGTTCTCAAGGATCTCCTTGCGGCGGGGCGACTTGGATGCCAGAACAAAGCGGGTGTTGTGATTTTTCAGAGAGGCGAGGATCCCATTGACCGATTCCTCTACGCCGTGTCCCGTGCACTCCACGGTGATATCGGCATAGGTGCGATAGAGGGGAAGACGCTCCTCATATACGGCACGCAGATCGTTCTTTCCCTTAAAGACGATGCCGCGATCCGAAATATTGGCAAGACGGTGGCGCAATTCATCGAATTCTACCGCGAGATAGACGGCGGTTCCGCTCGCCTTCAGGTGAAGCATTGCCGCGTCGGAGTATACCACACTGCCGCCGGTTGCGATGACGCAATTGTGCAGATCAAGCGAGGAAACGACCTCCTCCTCGATCTGCAAAAAGCGATCGACGCCCTCGGTGTCGATGATTTCCTGCAGAAGCTTTCCGGTTTTTTGTTGGATCAGAATATCGGTATCGGTAAACTGCTTGCCGAGTGCCTTTGCCAAAAGAACGCCAAGCGTGCTTTTTCCGGCTCCCGACATACCGATGAGAATGACGTTGTCAAGATGGTTCATAGAATATCCTTCTTTGGTGGAATGAGTTTTGACGCGTGATTGAAAAAAGCAGAGGGGACCAACCCCAACGCGCCGAAAAGGTCGGTGTGCGGAAATCGGTCCCCTGATGGATCAATCGGAGATTTTTGGTGCCTTACGGCTTATTTTTTCAGTGCGATTGCCTTCTTTGCGCTTTCAACAATGGTGGCGGGCGTCAAGCCGTAAGCCTCCAGAAGCGCGGGAACCGTGCCGGAGTGACCGTAGGTATCCTGCATACCGACACGAACGACCGGAGCGGGAGCGGTTTCGCAAACCACCTCGGTAACGGCGGCACCCAAGCCACCGATTACGTTGTGCTCTTCGGCGGTAACGATGGCACCGGTGTCGGCAACTGCCTTTGCGATGATGTCGCGGTCAATGGGCTTGATGGTGTGGATGTTGACAACGCGAGCGCTAATGCCTTCGTTTGCAAGCAACTCACGCGCTTCCAATGCCATGGATACCATCAGACCGGTTGCCACGATGGTAACGTCGGTTCCGTCGGCAAGACATACACCCTTACCAAGCTCAAACTTGTAGTCTGCGTTGTCGTTGATCACCGGGACGGCAAATCTGCCAAAGCGGAGATAGAAGGGGCCGTTTGTGTTCAGTGCCGCTTCAACCGCCGCGCGCGCTTCAACGGCGTCGCTGGGATTGATGATGGTCATACCGGGGATGGTGCGCATCAGGGCGATATCCTCGTTACACTGGTGGGTAGCGCCGTCCTCACCAACGGTAATGCCGGCGTGCGTAGCACCGATCTTAACGTTGAGGTGGGGGTAGCCGACAGAGTTACGAACCTGCTCGAATGCTCTGCCTGCGGCAAACATTGCAAAAGAGGATGCAAAAACCGTCTTTCCGGTGGTTGCAATACCTGCGGCAACGCTCACCATGTTGCCCTCCGCGATACCGCAATCAAAGAAGCGGTCGGGATATGCTTTCTTAAACTTGATGGTTTTGGTAGCCTCGGCAAGGTCGGCGTCCAGAACTACGAAATCATATTTGTCGGCAAGCTCTACCAGTGCGCTGCCGTAGCTTTCACGTGTTGCAATTTTTTCTGCCATTGCTACTTCCTCCTTACGCCTTCAACTCTGCCAACGCCTGCTCGTATTGCTCGTCGTTGGGAGCCGAGCCGTGCCAGTTGACCTTATTTTCCATAAACGAAACGCCCTTGCCCTTTACGGTCTTCGCGATGATGGCGGTGGGCTTGCCTTTTACGGTCTTTGCTTCGTTGAACGCCGCTTCGATGGCGGCAAAATCGTGACCGTCAATGGAAATAACGTGGAAGCCGAACGCCTCCAGCTTTTTATCGTGAGGGGTGGGATTCATAACTTCTTCTACGGTACCGTCGATCTGCAGACCGTTCCAGTCGATGATGACGCAGAGGTTGTCAAGCTTGTAGTGAGCGGCAAACATACATGCCTCCCAAACCTGACCTTCTTCGCTCTCACCGTCACCGACGGCGGTGTAAACGCGGTAGTCCTTACCGTCCAACTTGCCCGCCAGAGCCATGCCTGCGGCAGAGCTGATGCCAAGACCGAGAGAGCCGGCAGACATATCCACGCCGGGCGTCAGAGTCATATCGGGGTGTCCTTGCAGACGAGCGCCGATCTTACGCAGGGTAGTCAGTTCTTCTACGGGGAAGAAGCCGCGGTTTGCAAGAGCGGCGTAGAGTGCGGGTGCGCAATGTCCCTTGGAAAGAACAAAGCGATCGCGGTCTGCCATCTTGGGATTGGCGGGATCGATGTTCATTTCCTCAAAATAGAGATATGCCATAATATCGGCAATCGAAAGCGATCCACCCGGATGTCCCGATTTTGCCGCATGCGTTCCTTCAATAACGCCAATGCGAATCTGCCGTGCCGCTTCGCACAGCCTTTCCAATTTTGCTTGTTCCATTTCAGTCCTCCTGATGAATTCGTTTTCATATAACATATATATCATACCACAAAAAAATCGAATTGTCAACTTTTTTGTCAGACTTTTGCAGATTTTTTCGACAATAAAAAAGGGAAAGCGGTGATCTTTCCCTTTTGCGTTTTTGATTAGGTTTATTCTTCTTTGGTTCTCAAAAAATGGATGACAAACGGAATGCAGATCAAACCCGTAATCACGTCGGAGATAGGTTGCGAGATCTGAATACCGGTCAGTCCCCAAAAGTGTACGGTGATGAGCAGAGTGGGGATGAGGGCGGCACCCGAACGCAGAACCGAGAGGAAGGAAGCAACGCCGGCGCGGCGGATGCTTTGGTAGAGCATATTGATGGGAACCGAAAGCGGCAGGAAGAGGATACCGACGGTGGCGTAACGAAGCGCGGGAACGCCCGTGGTGATCACGTCTTCGCTTTTTTGGAAGACGTAAATGATCTTGTCGGCGAAGAAATAACCGAGTCCGGAGAGGCAGAACACGACGCAAAAACCAAGCACCGTCGTAAAGATTAAGCCTCGTTTGACGCGCTTGTATTGCTTTGCGCGGTAATTGAAGGAGGCAACCGGCTGAAATCCCTGACCGATGCCGAGGCCCACGCACATGACAAGCGAGGAGAAGCGGTTGACCACACTCATGGCGGCAATCGCCGCATCACCGAAGGGCTTGGTGAGGTTGTTCAAAAGTCCACTGGAGATCGAGGTTAAGCCCTGGCGGATCAAAGAGGGGAATCCGACCTTTGCGATACCGAGATAAACCTTCGGATCGCGACTGACGGCGCGGAAGGAAACCGTGCTTTGTGCCATTTTCAAGTAGAAGATCAAAAGAAGGAAAAAGCTGATGATCTGCGAGATGGCGGTTGCCATTCCCGCACCGAAAACGCCAAAGCCGAGGCGATGTACCAACAACCAGTCACCAAAGATGTTCAAAAGACCTCCGGTGGTCAGACCGATCATTGCAAAAAACGCCTTTCCCTCGTAGCGCAGATTGTTGTTGAGCACCAGAGAACAGACCATAAAGGGACAGGCGATCAGAACCCACATTCCGTAGTCTTTTGCGTAAGGAAGAATGGTTTCGGTACTGCCCAAAAGACGCATAAACGGCGTCAGAAAGAGGAGCCCCAATATCGAAAGGAGCGTTCCCGCGAATGCGCCGATAAAGAACGCCGAGGAAACGTAACGGGTTGCTTCGTCGGTGTCCTTGTCTGCCAAGGCTTTGGAAACGAAGGTGCCGGAACCGTGTCCCAACATAAAGGAAACGGCTTGGATGATACATTGAAGAGTAAAGAGAATGCCGGTGGCGGCTTGCGGGCTTTCTCCGAGCGCGCCTACAAAATAGGTGTCGGCAAGGTTGTAAATACCCGTGATCAACATGGAGATCGTGGTTGGAATACCAAGACTTACGATCAGTCTGCCCACCGGTGTTTCGGTCATTTTTTTATAGTATTGATCGGCTGCGGTCATTTTTATATCCTTTATTTTTTTATGTCGTGTTATGAGTGAATCGAGGATTGCGACGCGGTGTCGCAATCGTCGTTCCAGATGCCGGAAAAGCAGCTCAACTTAAATGCGCCAAGCTCTCGGCAGTAGGTTTCGTTGTCGTAGAAGAAGCTCAAGCCGTGTCCCGCGCGCGGAATCGACAATAGCTTTTTACGGGGAGCGTTGCAGGCGTCGTAGAGCTTCAGTGCCATCGAATAGGGGACAAAGCCGTCCTCCTCGCCGTGCATGAGCATTACGGGAACGCGGGCGTGACGCAGGGATTCGGTGGCGGCGGCATCCTTTAGGGAAACGCCGCAGAACAGACGTGCCGAAAGATTGACGATAGGGTAGCCCAGGCGGTCGGGAATTCCCATATCCAGGCAGACCTTGCGGATGATCTCTTCCGGAGAGGAATATCCGCAGTCGCCCGTAATACCCACGACGTTTTCGGGGAGCGGCAGATCGGCTGCCATCAGTACGGTGGCGGCACCCATGGAAACACCGCCCAACAGAATTTTGACGTCCTTTCCAAAGCGGTTGACGGTATAATTCACCCAATCCAGACAGTCGTAACGCTCTTTGATGCCAAAGGTAAGTGCCTTGCCTTCGGACGCTCCGTGTGCGCGTTGATCGACGATCAGTTGGTTAAAACCGAGGTCGCGGGCAATCTTTGCTCCGCCGCAACCGTCGCGGGCAGGGATACTGCGCCAACCGTGAAAGAGGATCTCCAGGCGGCTCTCGTCGGGGACGTTGCGGTAGTATCGTCCCACCAACGTCAAGCCGTCGTGAGAGGTGATGGTCACGCGTTCGCAGGGAGTGTTTACAAGCTCTTCGGCAAGCTCTAACATACGGTCGCGCGCAATCTCGTCGCGCACCTGTTCGCAGGATTCGCGGTAACCAATGGTTTTCAGATGCCTTGGAACGAAAAAGGCTTTGCGGAATGCCCAAAGCAGAATGCAATAGAATGCGATAAGTAGGGGTATCACAACGATACCAACGATCAAAAAAGGCATGGCAGATCCATTTCCCGATCACGCAAGTGACCGTATTTCAACGATAGTAGACGTAATAGACGATGATAGTGCGCACCTTGCCGTCGTGCTCCAAATCGGGCGCGGTGATGACGACGCCGTCTTTGGAAAGCAACTCCCACGCCTGCATTTCTTCCACCTTGCAACGGAAGATGACGTCGGCGGAAGCAAAGACCAAAAGCTCGTCGTTGCGGACGTTCAAGCCGCCGTTTCTGCCAATCACTTCGTCAACGTCATTGATCTTTTCGGTGACGTAGCGAATGTGGTGGTTGCTCATTTGCCGCGCCATTTCCCAACGGTATTGCTTGCTGTTGGGATTCTTTTTTGCACGACGGGAGAAAAGTTTTTGAAACATAGTAAGCATCCTTTCGTGGTGTTTACGGCGTTCCCAATAAGAAACGTCTGGCTTCCTCGTAATCGCGGCGCAACCGATCGGCAAGGGGAGAGTTCGGGTCAAATCCGGGCAGGCGAAGCGCGCGAAGCATAACGTTTTTCGGCGTTTCCTCGGGGTCGATCAGCTCCAATGCCGTTACCGAATAGCCCACCGTTTCCAAGCGCTTCAGACGAAGGGCATCGGTTGCCGCGTCGCAAAACTTTTGACGCAACATCGAATGCTCGGCAATGAAAGAGAGCGCGGGGCAGTTGAGCGTGTGATTCAATTCATGGTGGCAACAGGGGGTAGAGAGGATGACGTCTGCATTCCATTCCACCGCCTTGTCGAGTACGAGATCGGTTGCCGTGTCGCAGGCGTGAAGAGAAATAACGAGATGGACTTTCTCGCCGGTATCGTATTTGGATATGTCACCGCAGATAAATTCAAGACCGTCAAAGCCGAGTTTTTTTGCCACTTCGTTGCAGTATGCGACAACGTCGGGCTTCAGGTCAACGCCGGTCATGCGTACCTTGCGGTGCAATACGTTTGCAAAATAGTGGTATGCCGCAAACGAAAGATAGCTTTTTCCGCAACAGAGATCGCAGATACGAAGCTCGCCTTCTTTTGGCAGATGCGATAAGCAGTCGCGCGTCAGTTCCAAAAAGCGGTTGATCTGACGGAACTTGGATTGCTTCTTGTCATAAATTCTGCCGTTTGCGTCACTGACGTCAAGCAACTTCAGAAATGGCTCGGAACCGTTCAGAATATATTGCTTTTGGCGGTTGTTGCTTTCGATCTTCACGGTGGGGGCATTGTTGTTTTGCAGCTTTTTTTGCAGGTTGTCCCCGCCGAGCAGGGTGGTTTTTCCCGATTTGGAGCATCGAAGCTCGCAATCTCCCGCGGTGGTGATCAGATTGACCTGACCGAAACGCGAGGACAGATCGGCAAAACGGTTGATCGCATCGGCGGCAATGTTTTCGTGCATTGCCTTGTTGTCGGTGCGCAGGGTTTCGGCTTGTGCCACCACCTTACCGCCGACCGTGCGGAGTGTGATCACGGTGCGAAGCACCGAGGGATCTTCGGGCTTGGAAAATACGGCTTTTTTCAACACCCCAAGCTCTGCTGCCCGGGAGATCAGGGCACCCATGCGGACGACGGGCGTTTTTTCAACGTTACTCATTGGCACTCTCCTCGATCTCTTCGGTGTCTGCCGATGTGACGTCCTCGGTGACTGCATCCTTCTTTTTGGATTTTTTGAATTTTGAAAAATCGATCTTCGATTCCTCGTTGCTCCAGATGCGGCGAAGATTTTCACGGTGCATATAGATAACGAAGCAAGCCGCAAAGACGCCCATTGCGACACTGCCCGGCTTGTCGGAAGCAAACGCGTTCATGAAAAGCGGATACATCAGTGCCGCCATGACCGAGGCAAGAGAAACGAAACGGGTACCGATCAACACAACGATGAAGGTACCGAGGATTCCGAGAAATACCCACGGATTGATGACGAGCGCAACCATTGCATAGCAGGCAACGCCCTTGCCGCCGCGAAAACGGTAGTAAATGGGGAACATATGACCGAAGCCAACGAAAAAGCCGCCGATCGCCTGACCGACCTGACCTAAAATCAAGCCGCCGAGCAGGGTTGCGACAATCGCTTTGCTGAAGTCGAGCATCATAGTCGACACTGCCGCCTTTGCGCCGAAGGTGCGCAACATATTGGTGGTTCCCGCGTTTCCGCTTCCGTGTGTGCGGATGTCGTCACGGTAGACCGTGCGGGAGATCAGAATTGCGGGATTGATGCTTCCTAACAAATAGGGAATGACGATGCACAGGAGCACACCGACAAGTTGGAGTATCGGCGCACGGTCGGTGCCCCCGAGTTGAAAGCGGTTGATGCCCCAATCTACGATATTCCAATAGTCGTAGTTGACAACGACCTCGTTTTGAAAAAGAGCAAGCATTTTTTACCTCCCATCAGAAGAGTTCGATCAGCTCTTTGGGGCTGTTCGTGAAATCGTAAAAGCTTCCGTCGGGACGGATACACGCCATGTCCTCAATGCGGCATCCGTACCTTCCGGCAATATAGATACCCGGTTCAAACGTGATCACGTGTCCGCGCTCAAGCTTGCTTTCCTCGCTCGCTATCTGCGAAAGACGGGGACTCTCATGTACCAACATACCGACGCCGTGACCGAGCGAGTGACCGAAGCAACCCTCGTAGCCTGCGCCGTGGATGATGTCGCGCGCTATGGTGTCAAGCGCACGGCAACCAACACCTTCTGCTGCGGCGTCAAGCGCGGCGCGTTGCGCCGTGAGGACGGTGTTGTACAAACGTTTCATTTCCTCGTCGGCACGTCCCAATACCACGGTGCGCGTCATGTCGGAGCAGTAGCCGTCAACCACCGCGCCAAAGTCCATGGTCAAAAAGCCTTTTTCAAGCTTCTGTCTGCGTGGAACACCGTGCGGACGCGAGGAATTGGTGCCCGAAACGGCAATGGTTTCAATGGCAAGTCCCTCGGCTCCGTTTTTACGCATAAAGAATTACAACTCCAACGCAACGTCAACCTCGGTCATTTCGGGGTGAATCGTGGAGAGGATGTGCGCAAACGCGGCGTCGGTGATTTTTTGCGCACGTTCGATGGTGTTCAGTTCTTCTTCGTCTTTGCAAAGACGGAGCTTTTCCAGAAGTGCGGAGGCACCCGCCGTCAGGGTGAAATCGCGCAACAGATCGGTGTATCGGTTGAATTGTCCGAGCGAAAGCGCCGACTCTTCAACGGCAACGCGAGATGCACCGTTGTCGGCAAGCAGACCGGCAACGAGGAGCAACTGCCCGCCGGTCGGTGTCACCACGGTCAACTCGCGCGAAGCCTGCGCGCGCGCCGCTTCTTCATAGCGGAAATCGGTGATCAGATAGGATTCCTTCAGTGTGACGAGGATCAACCCGTCGTGAAAACTGAAATTTGACAGATAGCGTTGGTTGAGATTTTCCGAAACAATGGCGGCATCAAAGCCTTGCTTTTTCAAAGCCGTTTTAAAATTCGATAAATGTGACATACAAAGCTCCTTTATTTGGTAAGGCATAATTATTCCATTATATTATAGCACACTTTTTCCAAAAAGTATAGACCTGCCGAGAAATTTTTTTAGCGACTTTATTTTGACAAATTTAGCAGATCGCGCCCTGTATAATAATAGCAGACGGTCGGTAGTTTCGCAAAAAGGAGGGGGAAGAACAAATGGAGAAAAGCGTATACGTTGATTTGTATTTTATGGTCAACGTCAGTATGGATCTGCTTTGCCTGATGATCACGGCAAGGCTTTTGCATCGAAGGATCTCGCGTCTGCGTGCGATCGCGGCGGCATCGGTTGGCGGTGTATATGCCGTCGTATCGCTGCTTTTGGGATTTTCGGGTGTTCCGGGATTGCTTTTTGACGTTACCGCGGCATACGTACTCTGTCTTACGGCATTTGCGGGACGGCAAAAGGGATTGTCGGTTGCACTGCGTTGTTGCCCCGTGCTTTTTCTTACCTCCATGTTGGTGGGAGGTATCATGACGGCGCTTTATTCACTTCTCAATCGTCTGCAACTCCCGTTGGAATCGTTACAGGGCGACGGGCTTTCGGTTTGGTTGTTCGTTCTGTTGGCGGTGGTTTCGGGACTTGCCACGGTGCGGGGAGGCTCCTTTCTCGGACTTTCGCACAGAACCGAGCGGGTGGAGGTGCGCGCCGTTGTGTTTGGCAAACCGGTAACGCTTTGCGCAATGGTCGATACCGGAAACCTGTTGCGCGATCCCATCAGTAATCGGCGTGTTATCGTTGCTGATCTTTCGTGCTTTGCCGATGTACTGCCGCCTGCTCTGTTGGAGGCGTGTCGCACCGGTCACGTGGCGGATTGGCTTTCGGAGCATGAAAACGCAAGACGCGTAAGGTTGATCCCCACACAGACGGCGTCCGGCTCAAAAACCTTGTTGGGAGTGATACCCGACCGCCTGATCCTGACGGTTGGCAAGGAGAGCTATCCCGCCGATTATCTGATCGCGCCCACCGTTTTAGGCAACGCCGCCAACGGTTTTGACGCAATGATTCCGTCGGATTGACGGAGTTTATTTGGATTACATTTGCTACGTAAGGAGGTTTTTATGAGATTGTTTGAGCATATGCGGATTTGTTTTGCCGCACTGTTTTCGGGGCGCAAACGAGGGATGTTTTACATCAATGGGCCGGACGTTCTTCCGGCGCCACTGTCGCAGGAAAGCGAGGCGGCGTATATTGCGAGGATCGAGGAGGAGGAGTCGCGGACGGTGTTGATCGAACACAATCTTCGCCATGTGGTTTATATTGCAAAGCGGTTTGAAAATACCGGAACCGGGATCGAGGATCTGATCTCGATCGGTACGGTTGGATTGATCAAGGCGATCAACACTTTCCGCAGTGACAAAAGCATCAAGCTTGCCACCTACGCGTCGCGTTGCATCGAGAATGAGATCTTGATGTATATTCGCAAAAATGCAGGACAGAGGTGCGAGGTGTCGATCGACGAGCCACTCAACGTCGATTGGGACGGCAACGAGCTTTTGTTGTCGGACGTATTGGGAAGTGAGGAGGACGGCGTAGCCTATGAATTGGAACAACGTGAGGAGCGGGCGGCGGTGCGCAGAGCCGTTGCTGAGCTTGCGCCGAGAGAGCGGGAGTTGATCGAGCTGCGGTACGGATTGCGTGGCGGCGATGAACTGACGCAAAAGGAGGTTGCCGACCTTTTGGGGATCTCCCAATCCTACATATCGAGGTTGGAAAAGCGGATCTTGCTCCGCTTAAGAGAGGGGATCGCGGGCAAGATTTAAGGATCGGCAAGCTCTTGTTTTTCTAAAAAACACCTCTCCGAAAAACAAAAAACGCCAAACTTTTGAAAAAAACGAAAAAAAATTAAAAAAAGAGAGAAAAATCTCTTGCAAAAACGAAAGTTTTGGTGTACAATATAGGTAACTATGTAGCCGGACAAACAACCGGCACAAATTTGACTTTCTGTTTTTTGGAGGTAATTATGGTAGTAGCTGGCGATTTTAAAAACGGCATTACTTTTGACGACGGACAGGGCAACGTTCTGCAGGTCGTTGAATTTCAGCATGTAAAGCCCGGTAAGGGCGCGGCATTCGTTCGCACCAAGCTGAAGAACGTTATTTCGGGCGCGGTCATTGAGAAGACCTTCAGCCCCACCGACAAGTTTGAGAACGC
>JAZRGI010000215.1:0-2309 GCA_045644105.1 Eubacteriales bacterium
GGCATCCGAGAAGAACGGTGTGCGTTTTTCGGTTCACCAGAATCGCCGTTGGGACGAGGATTTTCTCGCTTTCAAAGAGCTTTGCCAATCGGGCGAGTTGGGCGACGTGATCAGTATTGAGTCGCGTGTACACGGTAGCCGCGGAATTCCGGGTGACTGGAGAGGTATGAAAAAGTGCGGCGGCGGTATGCTTTATGACTGGGGTATTCATTTGATCGACCAGATCCTTATGATCTTCGGCTTCCATCCCAAGCGTGTCAATTGCATTTGCGACTATATCACCAACAGTGAATGTGACGACGGTTTCCGTCTTGACATCTATTTTGAAAACGACGTTCGCGCAACCGTTGAGGTTGGAACCTACAACTTCATCAACCTGCCTCGTTGGTATCTGCGCGCAAAGGGCGGATCCGCTTCGATGCCGGCATGGAAAACGCCAATCGACGTAGTGAAGTGTGACTATTGGCAGGAGGCAAACGTAACTCCCGTTGAAACTGCGGCGGGCTTGACCAAAACAATGGCTCCGCGTGATAATTTCACAACCGATACCTATCAGATCACTCCTCCCGGATCCGACGTTCACGACTACTACCGTAATTTCGTTCGCGCGATTCGAGGCGAAGAAGAGCAACTTGTTACACACGATCAGATGCGCACCGACCTTAAGGTCATTCTTGCTGCATTCAAGTCGGCGGAAACAGGCATGCCTGTAGAGCTTGATTAAATTCAAATAACATCAGAAACAGAAAGCGCCGTCGCTCTTTTTTAGAGCGACGGCGCAATTTCTGTAAGTGTCTTACTTTTCCGGATCAAGATATTTCCAGTAGGAAACGATATAGTTGATGCCCGACCAAAGGGTGAAGATCAACATCAGTGCCGAGGTTACCAACGATACCGGCAGGAAGTCTGTGCCGATACCAAGCAGATCGTAAACGACCGGCTCTGCAATACAAGCGATGACGCATGCGATCTGCGTGCAGGTCTTGATCTTACCAAGCATATTGGCGGCGATGACAATGCCGCTCGAACCGGATACTACCAAGCGAATGGAGGTGACGGCAAGTTCTCGGAAGATGACGATCATAAACGCCCAGAAGAAGACGTTGGAAAAGAGCTTGTCGGGGGTGGAAGAGTCGAGAGAGCGGTAGAGAATGACGAACATCGCGCCGATGACCATGAATTTATCGGCAAGCGGATCCATAAATTTACCGAAATCGGTGATGAGGTTGTACTTGCGGGCGATCTTTCCGTCCAACATATCGGTCAGGGAAGCGATGATGAAGAGGAGAAGCCCCGTGACACTTGCCCAAACGGCACTTGAAACCATCATGATCACCACAAACACGGGAACCAGACAAAGACGGAGTACCGTGAGCTTGTTGGGAAGGTTCATTTTTTTCATTGTTGACAGTCCTTTCTGAATCAGTGAAAAATCATTTTTTGGCGGTTACGAGGTTGCCGTACAGATCGTAATCGACTACGCGGCGAACCTTGACGCGAACGAAAGAGCCGGGGGCGACGCGTTGCTCGCTCTTGAAATAAACCTTTCCGTCGATTTCGGACGCGTCGGCGGCACTTCTTCCAAAGTGCACCTCGGCAACGGGATCGTAATCCTCGCAAACGACGTCAACGATCTTGCCGATCTTTTCGCGGTTCAATTCCTCGTTGATCTCCATTTGCTGGCGCATCAGGATGTCCATGCGATCCTGCTTGACCTGCTCATCAATTTGATCGGGGAAGTCGTACGCGGGGGTATCCTCCTCACGGGAGTAGGTGAAGACACCGGCGTGATCAAATCTTTGCTCCTTGATGAATGCCGAAAGTTCCTCAAAATCCTCGTCGGTTTCCCCCGGGAAGCCGACGATAAAGGTGGTGCGGATGACGATATCGGGGATTTCGCGGCGCAGTTTTGCAAGAACGTTGCGGATCATTGCGCCGTCGCCGTGTCGGTTCATTGCCGAGAGCATGTGGTTACTGATGTGTTGAAGGGGGAGATCGATATACTTCAGGATGCGGGGATTGTCACGCATCTCCGCGATCAATTCGTCGGTCACCTTGTCGGGATAGCAATAGAGCAGACGGATCCAGGGAATGGCGGTTTCCTCCGTGATGCGGTGCAAAAGCTCGGCAAGCGAGTATTTGCCGTACAGATCAAGACCGTAGCGCGTAATATCCTGTGCTACGACGACAAGCTCCTTGACGCCAAGCGACTCCAATTGCTTTGCTTCGGCAATCAGATCCTCCATGGGGCGACTGCGGAAGTTGCCGCGAATGGAGGGAATGGCGCAGTAGGCACAGCGGTTGTCACA
>JAZRGI010000216.1:0-8526 GCA_045644105.1 Eubacteriales bacterium
ATCTGGGACGATCCCGCCACCGCCGAGCAATACCGTGCGGAATTGGAGGAAACGGTTCTGCGGGTGATGTTGAATAACTACGCGGTGCTTGCCGCTTGCCGGGCAAATCAGATCACTGCCGAGGATTTTAACAGTAAATCCATTCAAAACGCGGTTGACGAACAGATCGCGGAGGCGGTCGAAAGCTACGGCGGCGAGGAGGCTTTTGCCGAGGCGTTGCGCGAGATGTATATGACCGAGCATTTTTTGCGCTTCTGTCTGACGGTGGCGCAGCTTGAAAACGAATTGCGGTATTCACTCATCGATATTAACCGCATCGAGAACGACGTCGATGCGTTTATGAATTGGATCGAGGAGGGGAACGGCGTATACGTCCAACATATTCTCGTACGCAATGACGCGGGAGAGGATCCCGAACAAAATCGCGCAATTGCCGAGGACGTGCGTGCGCAGCTTTTGGGCGGCGCGAGCATTTCGACCTTTGTCGGAAGTGCGTTGAACGACGATCTGCAGAACGTGGCACCCTACTACGTTGTGCGTGACGTTTACGTCGAAGAGATAGAAACGGCGGCAATGGCGCTCGACTCCATAGGAGCCGTCAGTCCGGTCGTCGAGGTTGAGGAAGGTTATTACGTCTTGGTTCGCATGGAGGAAAGCTACGGCGACAACGGCGAAAACCTGTCGCTCATGGCAAAGGTGACCTCTCTTCTGTCTTCCTACCAATGGGCAAAGGTGGAGGCATACGTTGATACCTTCAAGCCCGATTTGAAGATCGAATTGAACGAGTACGGAAAGAGCCTGGATCTCTTGGCGATCAAATAACTTTTGTAACGAAGGATTACCGAAACGAGAAGGAAGGAGGGAGCGGACGTGGCAATCAGACGCAGGCGATATCGCCGTCGTACGCATCGCGGAGAAATAAAGATGCATCCGTTGGCAATTCTCGGAATTTGCCTGGCGGTTGCCGTAGTTGTTACCGTCGTGATCGGGACGTTGTTGCGGCGATGGTTGGACGACGACACCCTTCATCGGTTGACGGTGGGGGAAGAAACCGAGAATGACGATACCTCCTCCGACGTGAGTGCGGTACGAATGCTCAATGCATACCCTTTTTCGTTGGAGGATCGGTTGGACAGTATTCTCGGAAAGACGTCGGCATCGGTCTGTTTGAATTCTCCTGCAGGAGAACCGCAATATTGCTCCGAACTGACGCGCTATTTCGGTTATGAGGATGGTAGCAAACCCGAACTGACCGAAAAAATGCAATCCCTTGTGTCTTTTATCCCTTATGTCAGCGGTGTCTTTTACTCGAACGCGCTCTCCTATGAGGGGGAGGGACCTCGCTTTGCGGCGGCAACCGACGAGGCGGCACTGATGCGCGAATTTATACGCGCGGGCGGCTCCGAAATTTTGCTCTGCGGATTGCCGACGGAGCAAACCGATGCGCTTCTCTCCTATCTTGAGAATCTGCGCTTTGCCGTTGGAGCCGATATTCCCATCGGCGTTGCCGTTCCTATGTCGGTGGCAGAGTCGGAGAGGGGATGGCACGTTATTTCCAAACTGTTGACGGCGTATGATTTTTGCGCGCTTGACGTGACTGCCGCCCCGACGGTTGAGGGGGACGCCGATGAGCTTGGCGTTTCTCCGTCTGCCGAGCAGGTGATCGCGCGTGCCGATTATTATGTTTCGGCATACGGGATGAGATTGCTTTTGTCGGCACGGCAGGAGCTTTTGCTCGGTACGTTGGAACGAAAGTTTTATCCGAATTTTCAGGTGGTCGAGTATTTTCAACCTACCGCATCCTTACCAAACGGTGATGGGGAAGCGGTATCATAGCGGTTTCGATGAATACAAAAAGGTGTCCGAAACGCAGGGATGCTCTCGCCGTTTGGCGGAGCGGTTGCGGTTTCGGGACACCTTTTTTCGTTATGTAGAGCAGGAGTTATCGGAGCCGGATAAAAGCTTGGGCACACAGGTCAGTTTGTCAAGAACGCAGAGCGGCTCGCAGGCAAGCAGACATTCTCTCGATTGATGTCCCCCCGAAAAGAGGGCAAAATCGGCACCCATCGCTTTCGCCACGGCGGCATCGTGATCGGTATCGCCGATCAGAAGCGGTCTTGCGTCGGGATGTAGCCGTCGCCAGGCAATGCCGCGTGCCGCTTTTCCGTTTGCGTGGATGTCATCCATGCCGAGCAATTCGTCAAAATAGTCGCCGATGCCAAGCGCCATTACCTGGCGCTCCAACATCGAGGCTTCGGTTGCCGATAGGACGTATTGGGGAATTCCCAAAGCATGAATTTGGGAGAGCACTTCAATCGCATCGTCGTAGAGGGACGATTTCCGACTGTAACGCTCGTAGTAGCTTACCCATTCTACGGCAAGCACCGAGAAGGGAACGAGAGAGAAGTCAAAGCCGAGCCGGCGATAGTAGTCGGCAACGGGGAAACCGAAGATCGAGCGGTATTGATCAAGCGTCTTCAATGGGGGAAGCGCGTGTGCCGAGAGCAGTGCGTTGGCGCTTTTGATGCAGGCATCAACGTCGTTCAAAAGCGTGCCGTTAAAGTCCCAGATGAGGTGCGTATAGCGGTGGTTCATGTGATTTTGCGTTCCTTTTCATAATTTTAACGGTTTTTCCAAAGTGTGGTGGATTTCACTTTTTTTGCCGGAATTGGTGGAATGTGTGGGTTGATTTCGTTGCCTTTTTCTGTTACAATAGGATTGCCGAGCCACCTTCGTGTGACTCGAAAAAAGAGAGAAAGGAGTTTACAAGTTGAATTGTAAAGCAAGAAAAAGAAGACGGTTGGATCGCCTCCGACGCAGTGTTGCGGGCGCGCTTGTATGCTTGATTTTGAGTCTGGCGGCGGTAACGGGCGCGTCGGCAGAGGTTGTCTTTCCCGATGATGCGGCACCCACGCGCGTCTATCTGGACGGCAAGGAGGTGTTGCGGGGCGAATGCGTCATCATCGATTCGGTCACCTACGTCCCGCTGCGGAATTTTTGCAATTTGTTGGATGAATGCCGCATTTCGTGGAACGGCGTGACGGCAACGGCAACCGTAAAAAGCGACCATTTGACACTGACGGTGCAAAATAATGCGCTTTACATCATTGCCAACGGACATTATTTTTACACGGTTGGCAAGGTGATGAACCTGAACGGACATATGTACGTCCCGATCCGACCGTTGGCGCGTGCCTTCAATGAGGAGCTTTCGTGGAACGCGAGCGCGCGCTGCGTGGAGTTGAGGAGTAATAGTGGCGTACGTGCCGTCCAACCGGCGTCCTATGCAGAGGATGAGGTTTATTGGTTGTCGCGTATTATTTCCGCCGAGGCAAAGGGCGAGCCGCTTTTGGGGCAGATCGCCGTCGGCAATGTGGTGCTCAATCGCGTGCGCAGCAACGCATACCCGAATACGATCTACGGAGTGATTTTTGATCGCAAGCACGGTACGCAGTTCTCTCCGGTTTCCTTTGGTACGATTTATAATCCGCCCACCGAGAGCGCAGTGATTGCTGCAAAAATTTGTCTGGAGGGCTATAGCCTTTCGGATACGGTGTTGTTTTTCCTCAACCCGAGGATCGCTACCAATAATTGGATCGTCAAAAACCGACCCTTTGCGTTCCGCATTGCCAACCACGATTTTTACAATTAAAGAGCATGACACAACAGGCTCTCCCGAGCATCGGGAGAGCTTTATGCTTGTGATGTGTGCTATTATTTTAGCATACGCGCCCCAAAAAAGCAAGCGGTTTCGTATTTTTTGCGATGATAAGCAAGCTTTTTCAATCGCTCGGATTTGTTTCCGGGAGAGAAAGCTCGCGCAGATAGCTTTCGGGACGGTGCGCGTCGATGGGAGAATATTTTCCGGAAGTCCCGATGGTTACAAGATTGCCGACGTGGCAGTAACCGCTGATGCGCGGGGGCAGATGGGTTACAAGATCATCGGAATTGCGGATGACGAAAAAGTGTTCCCATCTCGGTGAGAGATCTTCGGGAACGCAACCGTACAAGACGCGGGGACACCCGTAACCGTAGCCGGTGATCGAGTCGCGCAGATCGGGACGGTGAAACCATACGTATTCATGGCAAAGCACGGCAAGTGCCGCACCGTGACTGTAGCCAACCGTGCAGATGCGCTTGACCGTCGGATCGATTATCAAGGGTTGCAGTTGCGGAAGCAGACTCTTGAAAACCGACAAAAAGCCCTTGTGACATCTCCACGGAGGGGACATTTCCCGATAGGGGACGGCGGTGGTGCGCAGATTGTTGTACCAGTCGGTGACACCGTTGCTATGCTGGAACCAGAGATAGAGAGCATCGCCCCGTCTGTCATACGCCCAACTTGCGGCATTGCTTGCTTCCCGATACTCATGTGTCAAACAGGCTTTGAATAGCTGATAAAGCGGTTGCTCCATTGTACTACACCTCCTTCTGTCCTCGTTTTCAGTGTATGCGACCGAGCAAACGCTGACACGAAATAAAAAACAGGATCGGTCACCCTCGCGTGGAGCGCGACCGATCCCATCCGGTAGGACCGATTATTCTTCTATCTGTTCGTAGTCTTCACGGGAACGGAACAGGAGGGAAATACACCAGATTCCGGCCAGTCCGACCACGGTGTAGATGACGCGACTGAGCAAAGAGGATTGCCCGCCGCAAATCCAGGCTACCAAGTCAAATTGAAACAGACCGATGCTGCCCCAGTTTAATGCGCCGATCACGGTGAGAATCAGCGCGATGCGATCCATGATCATAGTTCAAGCTCCTTTCCGATTCGGATAGAGATCTGCCGTAACCGGAGCCTCGGGATACGAATCTGATTTTGTTCTCAAAAAATCTCCGGCTGAAGTTAGTATGCGTCAAAAAAGACAACTTATACACGAAACGTTTTTGTTTTTTGCGCAAAAACGTAAGCCCGCTTGATGTGCGTTGTTTTATGAAAAGGGTTCAGATGCTTGACAAAACCGGCGGAACGTGGTATAATATCGGTACGGTATGGAGGGGGAAGAATTTTGCTATGTTGAAAAGGTTTCAAAAATCACCCAAAATTCATATTGCAACGGTCGGCGCGATGTTTGTTATCCTATTGAAAAAGTTCTTGGAGAACCCGTTGAATGGGATTTTCAAAAAGCTCGGAGTTGATACACATAGTATCACTCCGAGCTTTTTGTCGATCAACTTTCGAGTTGCTTTCCCAGAAAAATGGCGGCAGTCTGAATCAACTTGCTCTCCACTTCGGCGCTTGGGACGTCACATTTTTCTTCCGTGGCGCAATCCACAACCGATGCCACACAACCCACAATGTCGCCTTCACTGATGATGGGCATAGCGCAATTTACCGTATGCGAGCCGCCTTCGGCAAGTACGGAGATCCAATCGGCGCCGTTGGTGTGGACGTATAGATTGCGACCTTCAATGATCTGTTCAAGCTCTTGAGAAAGAGCTTTTTCATTGTAGTCTTTTCGGGGGACACCTGCACAGGCGATTACCGCGTCACGGTCACAGATGACGACCGAGAGCGAGCAGGTTTTATAGAGGGTTTCGGCATATTGAGCGGCGAAGGATGCAAGCTCCCCAATGGGGGAATACTTTTTAAAAATGACCTCCCCTTCTCGATCAGTGTAAATTTCAAGAGGGTCGCCCTCGCGTATTCTCATCGTTCTTCTGATCTCTTTTGGGATTACAACACGTCCGAGGTCGTCAATTCTTCTGACAATTCCGGTGGCTTTCATATATAAAAATCTCCTTGTTTTACAGATTTGTGATGTTAGTATTTGTTTTTTGTGGGGATTTATACTGAACGGTGCAAGATATATTTTTAAACATTCAAACAGATCGGTCAATGGTGATTGCGCCCGGTTTGAAGGAATATCGTCATCGTCACACGGATCGGTTTGCTCCGACCTTGATTTTATAAGGGATTGTCGCTAAAAAACCTTTCTTTGTCGAATCCCTTGACAGGTGGCGCAAAAAAGGGTATAATAAAAACAGATAAATTTTGTGTGTTTTGGTTAGGACGATCGAAAAGAAAGGCAGGTTGGACAATGAGCTATCGAATTTTTGAGCTTGATCCCGGATTGAAGCCGTACGGGGCGGATATCGAACGGCGCATGGAAAATTATGCGCGCAAACGCGAAGAGCTTTTGAAAAATGCCGGCAACCTGTACGAGTTTGCCAACGGACATCAGTATTTTGGCTTTCACAAAACCAAGGACGGCTGGTACTACCGTGAGTGGGCGCCTGCTGCCGACGAGGTCTATCTGACGGGTGACGCAGTCGATTGGAGTCCCAACGAATGGCGCTTGACGCCGCTTGGAAACGGTGTATTTGAGATCTTTTTGCCGGGCGATGATACCCTGTATAACGGTTGTCACGTGCAGACCTTGATCTATCATGACGGCGAGTTGTTGGAGCGTGTTCCGTTATATATCCGACGTGTGGAGCAGGATCCTCATACACACGTTTGGTGCGGTGTCATCGTTGACGAGCCGAACTACAAATGGAAGAAAAAATGCTTTGCTCCCAAAAAGGAGCTTTATATTTACGAGTGCCACATCGGTATGGCACAGGAAAAAGAGGATATCGGTTCTTATCGCGAGTTCCGAGAGAATATTCTGCCGCGCATTGCCTCGTTAGGCTATAACACCCTTCAGATCATGGCGATCATGGAGCATCCCTACTATGGTTCTTTTGGCTATCAGGTATCCTCCTTTTTTGCGGCTTCTTCGCGTTACGGTGCGCCGAACGAGCTCAAGGAGCTGATCGATGCGGCGCACGCGAGAGGCATTGCCGTGCTTCTCGACGTTGTTCATTCGCACGCCGTGCGCAACACGCAGGAGGGAATCAACGAGTTTGACGGAACGGCGTATCAGTTTTTCCATGAGGGTGAGCGAGGCGAGCATCCCACGTGGGGAACCAAACTCTTCAATTACGATAAAAACGAGGTCATTCACTTCCTGCTCTCCAATCTGAAGTTCTGGATGGAGGAATATCACTTTGACGGTTTCCGTTTTGACGGCGTGACGTCGATGATCTATCATGACCACGGTCTTGGAACCGAGTTTACCGACTACGGTAAATATTTTTCGATGAATACCGATACCGAGGCGATCACCTATCTCCAACTTGCCAACGAGTTGATCCGCGAGGTCAATCCGCACGCCATCACCATTGCCGAGGATATGTCGGCGATGCCGGGAATGTGTCTTCCCATCGAGGACGGCGGCATCGGGTTTGATTACCGTCTTGCTATGGGTGTTCCCGATCTGTGGATCAAGCTTTTAAAGAAGGAACGCGACGAAGATTGGAATATGTGGCAACTGTGGCACGAACTGACAAGTCGTCGTCCGGGGGAAAAATACGTGGGATACGCCGAGTCGCACGATCAGGCGTTGGTAGGCGATAAGACACTGATGTTCCGCCTTTGCGATAGCAAGATGTACACCCATATGTCCAAATTTGTATCCGATCCCATTATCGATCGCGGAATGGCATTGCACAAGATGATCCGTATGCTCACGCTTTCTCTTGGCGGAGAAGGCTACCTCAACTTTATGGGCAACGAGTTTGGTCATCCCGAGTGGATCGATTTTCCCCGAGAGGGCAACGATTGGAGCTATTTTTACTGTCGCAGGCAGTGGCATCTTGCCGATGATTCCAATCTGCGATACGGCGATTTGGAGGCGTTTGACAGAGCCATGCTTGCACTGGCACAGGAGAAGCATCTGTTCCGACGTGCGCCCAAGTGCCTGTTCATTGATGAATATAAGCAGGTGATGATCTATGAGCGTGGGGGACTTGTGTTTGTCATGAATTTCAGTCCCACCGAGTCTTACGAGGGGTATTGGGTGACGCTTCCCTCTATGGGGGACTACCGTGTGGTATTTTCCAGCGATGAGGGACGCTTTGGCGGTTGGGATCGCATCAGCGAAAGCTACGTTTACACGGCAAGCAAGCACCCCGACGGCAAGCCCAAGCTGCAGATCTATCTGCCTGCACGTACCGGCTTCTGCCTCAAAAAGCTACCCCGAAAAAAGTAATCAGGACGTTAAGCCCTCAAAAAGATGTGCGGCGCGATACCGCCTGTTGGGTATCGCGCCGCTGTTACGTTTTGTATTTTTTGTTCCGCGAGAGCTGTTTTTGTCGGAAAACCATTGACATTTTGGCGGCTCTGTTGTATACTTGTATCAATGGGACAGGATCCCGATTTTTGAATAAAAGAGAGGGCTTTTATAAAATGAAAAAAGTGATTGCCGTTATCGGTTGTGGACGAATTGCGAAGAATGCGCATTTCAAGGCGTTTGAGAAGATGGATAATATCCGTATTAAATATGCTTGCGATTTGATCGTTGAAAAGGCGCAGGAAATGAAGGATAAATACCCGGAGCTTGTGGAGCAGGTTATCACCGATTATCAGGTGGCGCTCTCCGACCCCGAGGTGGAGGCGGTTTTCGTATTGACACCCAACTATGCGCACTATACCATTACGATGGATAGCCTGCGTGCCGGCAAGCACGTCTTCTGCGA
>JAZRGI010000217.1:0-16427 GCA_045644105.1 Eubacteriales bacterium
ACGATCCGACTTGCACGTTTCAATCCCTCAACGGCAAGATCAAACGCCTGCGTTCCGAAAAAGTATCCGAGTAATTCCTTATACCCAATCGCCTGTGCCGCCGTTCGGTTTTTCTCAAACACACCGTCACGCAACAGTCGCTCGGTTTCCTCGCACAATCCGCTTGCGATCATTTCATCAACCCGTCGGTCAATTCGTTCGTAAAGGAGCGCTCTCGGCTCATATCGCAACCCCAAAACGGTTGCATCATAGGGCGATTTGCTCATGCGCGAACGTCGGTCGCTCTCGGTTTTGGTCATACCCGTAGACTCAAAGATCTCCAACGCGCGCACCACGCGCTTAACGTTATTTTCGTGTATGGCATCGGCACTTTCGGGATCTACGGCGCGAAGCTTCTCATGCAATGCATGGTTGCCGTGCGTTTCGGCAAAGGCAAACAATGACTCGCGCAAGCGCGGATCCACCTTTGTTTCCTCAAACCCGCTTCCGCGTAAAAGGGCATCCAGATACAATCCCGTCCCACCGCAAACGATCGGCAACACACCGCGTTGCGATATCTCAACAATCGCTTGGTTTGCCGCTTCAATGTATTCGGCGCATGAAAACGGCATATCGGGTTCCACAACGTCGATCAGATGGTGGCGTACGCACGCCTGCTCTGCCTGTGTCGGCTTTGCGGTTCCGACATCCATATGGCGATATACCTGCATCGAGTCGCAGGAAACGATCTCTCCTCCCAACCGCTTTGCGAGATTGAGTGCCAGTGCACTCTTTCCGCTTGCCGTCGGGCCAACCACGCAAAGAATCGGAATCGGCTTACACTCTCTCATTCGATCCGCCTCCCGATCCCGCCGAATGAACCCCCGTATCTTCCCTCCGATCGGTAGGTCCCTCTCGCTGAATGGTAAAAGGGAATGCGTTTTCACGGATCATTTGCCGCAAAAAAATATTGACGGCGGTAGAAAGATCCAAACCAAAATCCGCAAGCAATTCCTGCGCCTTTGACTTTGTTTCGGCATCAATACTGATATTGGTGGATACTTTCGCCATGACATCACTCTCCTTTCATGCATATTATAGCAGATTTACAACATATTGTCAATATGTTATGCGCATAATTTCAATATATTATGCGCATTTTTTTGCAAAAAAAGATCCGAAAGTCGTAAAGACATTCGGATCTTCCAAATAAACAAAACAATACGAGTGAAAACAAAAATCAACGAACGCGAAGACCCTTTGGATAATAGTTCTTCAACCGACCGCTAACCGCTTTTCCGCCACCCAAAGGCACAAGATCGGTTCCAAGCTTCAAAAGCACCGCCGTCAATAGAGCCGTTTCCACACCCTCCGCTTCTATTTCCTCGCCCGCAAGATAACGCGCGACACGAGGATCGTCAACGTCCAATATCAGACGCGAACCGAAGCGCTTCCCGTAAGCCGAAAAGAATTGATGATGCGGAACGATGCGCCCCTTGCGGAGTTCACCAAGCGTCACTCCCGCAGCAACCACACCAAACGGAGGAAGCGGAAAACCCGCATCGTGCGCCGCAAAGGAGATGAGATTGCCACCGAGCACACCGATCGAAGGAAGCGATCTGCCGATCACTTCACGCAGGAACGGCTCAACGATAGTTCTCTCGCTCTTTCCGATCGAAACGAAAGAATCCTTGACATTGGAACGACCGTTTATATCGGCGTGCGTTCTCTGCAACAGTGCCAAAAATTGCCCTTCTCCTTTGGATACGTGCGGATAGAAGCGACGGCATTGCGCAAAATCGATCGCATCGGCATCATCCAATTGCACACCGGGTGCCGTGTGAAGATTGACTGCCTCGTTCATCGGACAAAGACGGAACGACGGATGCCTTGCAATAAACTCCGCCACTGCCGCCTCGTTCTCTTCAACCGCATAGGTGCAGGTCGAATAAAGCAGATAGCCATCCTCCGCAACGCATTGCGCGGCATTGTCCAGAATCTCGCATTGACGAGAAGCGCACATGCGAATGTTCTCCGGGCTCCATTCGGCAATGGCTTGCTCGTTTTTACGGTACATTCCTTCTCCGGAGCAGGGAGCATCCACCACAACCAGATCAAAAAAGGAGGGATACCACTCGGCAAGATAACGGCTATCGGCATTGGTTACACATACGTTGTCAAGTCCCATGCGTTCAACGTTTCCGGCAAGGATACGACTGCGAGCCGCGACGTATTCGTTTGCCAGAACAACACCGCCGCTTGCATGACAAAGAGAAGCTAACTGCGTGGTCTTACCGCCGGGAGCGGCGCAAAGATCCAGAATGCGAAGATCGGAGCGCTTCCAAAAGTCCGAGGGGATCGCGGCAACCGTTGCCATAGCGCCGGGATCCTGCATATAATAGACACCCGCCGCATGGTAGGGATGCTTCCCCGCCTGCGCGTCATGGGCAACCACGTAGCCTCCGTCAACATAGGAAAGTGGCGTCAGATCAAAGGGCGCGTTTTCCGTAAACTCGGTCGTCGACACCTTGACGGGATTAACGCGCAAACCCTTCACCGCATCCTCATTGCAAAGCGCATGGTAAAAAGCATCGTATTCCGCGCCCAAAAGACGTTTCATCCGATTTTCAAACTCAATGGGAAGTTTCATACAGGGAACTCCTTCCGGATAGATAGGTTATAAACCATACAAAAAGATGCATGGCGTATCATCTGCGACAGCCGCAGCACCGGATAATGCCGTATTGCGTCGCTTATTGAATGAACATACAGTCGCCGAAACTGAAGAAACGATACTTCTCGTTTACCGCCGTTTGATATGCTTCCATCATCTTTTCTTTGGAGTAAAACGCCGATACCAACATCAAAAGCGTGCTTTCGGGCAGGTGGAAATTGGTGATCAACGCATCCACCGCTTTAAAACGATAGCCGGGATAAATAAAGATGCCGGTGTCACCTTCCATTGCGGGAATCGTGCCGTCTTCACGGGAAACACTTTCGATGGTGCGGCAGGAGGTGGTACCGACACAGATCAAACGTCCGCCGCGTGCGCGTCTTTCGTTGATGATACGCGCGCTTTCTTCGGGAACCGAGAAAAACTCGGTGTGCATCACGTGCTCGGTGATCTTATCGGCTTTGACGGGACGGAAGGTGCCAAGTCCCACGTGCAACATAACGGGAGCGATCGCGACGCCTTTGTCGCGGATCTTCTGCAAAAGCTCATCGGTAAAATGAAGACCTGCGGTGGGTGCCGCCGCCGAGCCTTCCTCACGGGCGTAAACCGTTTGATAACGAGCGTTGTCCTTGAGTTGTTCGGTAATGTAGGGCGGAAGCGGCATCATACCGATACGGTGAAGCACTTCGTAAATATTGGCATAGCGTTGCTTGTCGTAAGAGAATTGAATGATACGGTTGCCTTCTTCTACCAACTCCAATACTTCTCCCGTCAACATCCCGTCGCCAAAAACAAGACGCATACCGATGCGCGCACGTTTGCCGGGCTTAACAAGCACTTCCCACGTGTCAAGCGCGCGTTGACGCAAAAGCAATAACTCGATGCCGGCGCTCTCCCGTCCTTCTACGTGTCCGTAAAGACGTGCGGGAATGACCTTGGAGTCGTTTACCACCAACACGTCGTCGGGTTGCAGATAATCCAAAATATCGTAAAAATGGCGGTGCGTCAGGCTTTCCGAGGCACGGTCAAGCACCATCAAACGCGAGTTGTCACGCTTTTCCATCGGGTGTTGCGCAATCAACTCCTGCGGCAGGTCGTAGTAAAAATCAGAGGTGCGAAGCTCGGTTTCGGGCTTTTGGTTTACAATCACTTCACTCATTTGGAACGGTTTCCTTTTCTTTCACGTTTTTGGGGGCTTATGCATATGTTGTTAGCGACATCAAGCCCTAATCTTTCATTTTATATCATACCATAAAAAGCACGCAATTGCAATGCTTTTTTCACAACCTTACAAAAAAAGCCAAACTATAAGGAGGCGAACAGAAATGAGCCTACACAAAGCAACACTTTTTCACGGAGTCGCCACCGCGTTGATCACCCCGTTTTCCAAAGGATCCATCGACTATGCGGCATTTGGAGAACTGATCGATCGACAAATCGATGCGGGTGTTTCGGCACTTCTCGTAGCCGGCACCACGGGCGAGTGCGCAACCCTGACCCTTGAAGAAGTGCACCAATTGACCGCCTTTGCAAAGAAACGCATTAACGGACGCGTTCCCCTTCTGACAGGGTGCGGTTCCAACTCCACACAACACGCAATCGATCTGTCCGACGCCGCCTGCGACGCAGGAGCCGATGCATTGCTTGTCGTTACCCCCTATTACTGCAAGGCATCCGACCGCGGTCTGCTTCTGCACTTTCACGCCATTGCCGATCACGCCTCACGTCCTCTGATTTTGTACAACGTTCCCTCGCGCACGGGTATCTCGTTTTCGATGGCACATTACCGCAAGCTTGCCGCGCATGAAAACATCATCGGCATCAAGGAAGCATCGGGAGATCTTTCTCTGTTGGAAACGCTTTGCGCAGAATGCGGTGACGATCTGGATGTCTGGACAGGAAACGACGCGCAAACCGTGGCGGCAATGCGGCTCGGTGCGATCGGTGTTATATCGGTTGCATCCAACGTCCTCCCTCGTGCAATGGTCGAGCTTTGCCGTCTTTGCCTGACCGAAGATTATCGCGTGGCAGAGCATCTCATTGCCTCTTTGCGCGAGCCGATCGACGCTCTGTTTGCCGAGGTCAATCCCATCCCCGTAAAGTTCGTTGCCGCTCTGAAGGGGCTTTGCGCCGCCGAATACCGCCTGCCGCTCTGCCCGCCATCCCCGGAGCTTTCACGTCGACTGCAAGCGCTCTTCTATTCCTGATCCTCCAACGAAAAGAACCGATGCAACGAATCGCATCGGTTCTTTTGTCGTATTTGTATTTGAAAAGTCTTACTTTTCCAAATTTTCGTAAAGGGTGTTGATGATGTGACGCGCGATCAGTGCGTGACCCATTGCACTGGGGTGCAGTGCGGTTCCATCGTTACCGTAGGTAAAGAAATTCTCATCATTCAAAAGTCCCTTCTGCTGATCGATCAAGCCAACGCCAAAATACTCGGCAAGAGCACGAATACAGGTATTGTAGCGCTCATACTTTTCCGCGGTGCATTTCTCGTTATAGTTCTTCAACAAGGTAAAGCAATAGACTTCAGCACCTTGGTATTTTTCAAGCATGGTATAAAGAGAGAGCGCATACGACTCATCCCAACCCTTATAGGTGGTGCCCGGCTGAACGCTGCTGGTCGTTTGGGAGGTTGCCAAAACACCGGCAAACCACTCGCGGATCTTCTCCTCGTTGGTCTTGGAGGTGTCGCCGTTGGTCAAAAGTGAATACAAATCGCCTTCGGGGGATCCGTCACGCAGGTCGTTGATACCCATATAAACGAAGATTACGTCGGGCATGGTTCCGTCGTCACGATCCAATTCGGAGGCACGTCCCAACATATTGTCAATACCGGTGCTCTGTCCGTTACCATAACCGTATACCTTGGAGCCGCTCCATGCGTTGCATACGCCAAGCTCCATGTCGGTCTGCTCCAACACTTGTCCCCAATAAACGTCGGTGTAGTCGTGGAAATTGGTGCTCGGCTTGTTCCAAACCGCATTTTTCTCAATGGTAGCGTTGATCAGTTTACTGTTGGAAACGCCTTCAAAGGTGGAAATACTGTCACCGAGAATAGAAAGTTTTTTACCTGCATACGCCTCGCGAACAGCGGCAACACGTGCCTGATAATCAGCTTCTTCCTGCAGAATCGCCTCGTATGCGGCACGGTTGGCGTAAGTGCGCTCCATCTCAAAATCAAGCACCAGTGTTGTGGTGTGGGTGGTCATGGTCGCATCGGTTCTTCCGACTTTGCCGAGGAAGCCGGTAACACCGACGTCCCGGCGCATGATCACGGTTGCCTCGTTCGTAGCATCGGCATTTGCGAGATAACCGGGAACCAACGTATCGGTTGCCGTCACATATGCAAGTGTTTCATCGGCACCCAAAACAATGTCGTAATCGGTAAGGTCCACCGTGATGAAACGCATGATCGTAGAATTGGCTTCAAGATTGTATTCTTTGGCATTTACAAGCACCTTATGCGTCACGCGCGCTGGCTTTTGCAACTCCTCATAGCTGTTTCCAACCTCAAAAAGAGAGATGACAAAGTTGCCGTTCGCGTCCTTTGCCAGCGTCTTATAAACGGGAATCGTGATTGATTTGATTCTGCAATCGCTAATGGTATACAGATCGCGAATAGCAAAGGGGCCTGCACTTGGAGAGAAAGAGTTAAAGGTAGCTGCACCGCTCTCAAAAAGCACCTTCAGGCGCGCGGTGGCATCTTTGGGCAGATAGGTTTCGGTAACGACGTACGGTTCATTATCCGCGTTGTCGGCAGGAGGCGTATCATCACCGGATACATCGGAAGGATCTTCGGTCGTTACATTGCCGGTATCAATCGGATCGGTCTGTGCATCCCCGCAACTCACAAGCAGGACACAGATCGTCAAAAGCAGACAGATCAACGATAAGAAACGTTTTTTCATATTCTTTTCTCCTTATGTGTGGTTTATTTCCAACAATTACATTATACCATAACAAAAGGCCTTCTTGCAAGGACAGAAAAGATACTTTTTGTCATAAATGTGGTACTTTTTTAATTATTTTCAGTCAAAAAAATATTTTGTAAAAATTTCAACTTTTTTTCAAAAAGGTATTGCAATTTATCAAAATGTGTGATACAATATCATGGTATATGGATGAAAGTTGCGCGCACCCTCTCAGGCGCCGCTTTTCAAGTATCATTTCTTTAAAATTTTAAGGGAGGTGGAACTCATGCCGAACATCAAGTCTGCGAAAAAGAGAGTAAAGGTTATCGAAACCAAAACTCTGCAAAACAAAATGCACCGTACCGCGCTCAAAACCGAGATGAAGAAGTACGACGCAGCTCTGGCTTCCGGCGACATGGAGGCTGCTCAAGCAGCTTACAAGGCAGCTGTGAAGAAGGTTGACCAGGCAGCAGCTTACGGAATCATCCATAAGAATGCCGCTGCTCACAAGGAGAGCCAGTTCACCAAGAAGCTGAACGCACTGAACAAGTAATCTCAAACCGCCTTGCGGAATAACCCACCGCACGCGATAGAACAAACGCAATGATCTTTGATCTTGCGTTTTTTCTTTTTTATTGACAGAAGTGTGCTTCCGTGTTATAATAAGAAAAACCGCTATCCCAAAAAAGGAAAGGAGCGTTTCTTATGATCTACCGTCAAATAGAGGAATTGATCGGCAAAACACCGCTCATTCTCCCCGAACGATACAATCGCACGTACTGTAAATACGGACAGGTACTGTGCAAGATGGAGTGCTTTAATCCGGCAGGCAGTGCAAAAGACCGCGTAGCACTGTTTATGATCAACGATGCCGAACAACGCGGCTTGATCTCTTCGGGTGCAACTGTCATCGAACCTACCAGCGGAAACACCGGCATCGGACTTGCTTCGATCTGCGCAGCGCGCGGTTACCGTCTGATCCTCACCATGCCCGACACCATGAGTCTTGAGCGCCGAAATCTGCTTGCCGCTTACGGTGCAGAGATCGTCCTGACCGACGGAAAGGGCGGTATGCAAGCCGCTATCGAGCGCGCGCTTCAGATCGCTTCCGAAACACCCAACAGTTTTATTCCCTCTCAATTTGACAATCCCGCAAATCCGCAGGCACACTACAAAACAACCGGACCCGAGATCTGGCAGGATACCGAGGGAAAGATCGATATTTTTGTAGCAGGTGTCGGAACCGGCGGTACACTCTCGGGCGTCGGCAAATATCTCAAGGAGCAAAATTCCGACTGCCGAATCGTTGCGGTTGAGCCAGCCGCATCTCCCCTGCTTTCGGGCGGCGTTGCAGGCACACACGGACTCCAAGGCATTGGTGCCAATTTCATTCCCGAAAACTTCGACCGCTCGGTTTGCGATGACATCATCACGGTGATCGAGAACGACGCCTACGATGCGGCAAGACGCCTGGTTGCCACCGAAGGACTTTTGTGCGGCATCACCTCGGGCGCGGCACTCCATGCGGCAACCTTACTCGCCAATTTGGCGGAAAACGAAGGAAAGCAGATCGTCGCACTCCTCCCCGATACGGGAGAGCGATATCTTTCCACGCCGTTATTCCAAAAATAAACACCGTAAAAAAAGGATCGCCTTTCCATGGAAAAGCGATCCTTTTTGCATTTATTTTATTTGCCCGCAACACTAACGCCGCGCACCAGTACGTCGGGAGAACCAAACACGGTAAAGCCGCCGGGAATCCCCCAACGGATCTCGTCACCAAGTCGGTCGATCTGCTTTAACAGATCAAAGAAGTTGCCCGCCACGGTAAAGGACTTGACGGGTTCCGCAAGCTTACCGTCACGAATCACAAAGCCTGCACTCTCAATCGAGAAGTCGCCCGTCACCGCGTTGGCTCCGGCATGGAAGCCCTTGCACTCGGTAATATAGATACCGTTGCCAACCGCCGCCATCAGGGCGTTGGTATCATCGTTCCCCGCCGCAATGCTAAAGTTGTAGGGCGCGATCGCAACGGGTGCGGAGTATCCGCCCTTCTGTCCGTTTCCGGTAGAAGCAACACCGGCTTTCTTTGCGGTGGTCAGGTCGTACAAAAGTGTTTTCAAAACACCGTTTTCAATGACGTTGCGACGTGCGGTGGCAACCCCCTCACCGTCAAACGGCGTCTGCATGGAACTGCCTCGGCGCATGGGATCATCCACGACAGTCACACAGGATGCAGCAACCATTTCGTTCTCCTTGCCGGTAAGCAGAGAAAGTCCAAGTTGAGCATTTTTTGCCGAGAACACGGGAGAGAAGGTGGACAGGAAGCTACGGAATTGCGCACCGTCAAACACCACGTCATATTTTCCCGATTCTACAAAGGTTGCACCCAACTTACTGATTGCCCCCTTGACGGCTTTTGCAGGGAGCGCCTGCAGTTGCTCGTATTGCTCGCCTTCGGCAAACTCAAAGTTCTCCTGTGCCTCATCCCCGTCACGCACAACGGGCATCACGTACGCACCGCTCATACCAACACGGTTGGAAAGATCTAAACCGTTGGAGTTATACAAACGGATCTCCTCGGTCATCGAAAGCGCAACCGATTGCGTTCCGTCGCCCACACGGGCATCCTCTGCATAAGCCGCTTTTTGCAGTTTGAGTGCCGTATCGCGTACCGTCGCCGCATCGGCAAGCTCGATCTTGCGCGACGCAACCACTTCATAGGAAGGCGAGCCGCCAAAAATAAATACCTCGTCCTCGTTGTCAATGCAACGCGCATTGGATACGGCACGGTTCACAAGCTCTTCCATAGCCGCCTCGGTCATCAATTCCCCCGAAGCATATCCCATTTTCCCATCTACGATACAACGGAAGCAAATACCGCCCCCCACACTCGACGCAAAGGCACTGACCTCATCGCGAAGTGTTTCGGCACTGACACTCTCCTCCATCTGATAGTAGATCTCATATTCCTTCAGCCCTGCCTGTTCCGCCGCGGCAATCAGGGCTTTTTTCATACTTTCAAATACCATTTCAACGACCTCCTACGGTAATGTTGGAAACGCGGATCAAAGGTTGTCCCACATCGGTAGGTACACTACCGCTGGACGAGCCGCACATACCCTGTGCGCGCTCCAAATTCTGTCCTACCATGTCGATATTCTGAAGGATCTCCGAACCGGTTCCGATCAACGATGCGCCGCGCACCGGCTCACAGATCTTTCCGTTTTTGACAAGATAACCCTCGGTGACCGCAAAATTGAAAGCGCCCGTCAAGGGATTGACCGATCCGCCTCCCATTTTGCGACAGTAGAGTCCGTTTTCCATCGAGGCAATGATATCCTCGTTGCGATCGGGACCGTTTGCAATAAAGGTGTTGGTCATACGCGAGGTTGCTTCAAACGTGTAGCCCTGTCGGCGGCCGCTTCCCGTCATGGGCATACCCATACGGCGCGAACCAAGACGGTCGATCATATAATTTTTAAGGATACCGTTTTCAATCAATACGTTGCGTTGTGTCGGCGTTCCTTCGTCGTCAATATTGACCGAACCCCAAGCACCGGGAATCGTACCGTCGTCGATGGCGGTCACCTTGACGTTGGCGATCTTCTCTCCAAGCTTTCCTGCCATTTGCGAAGCACCGATGGCAACCGAGGTTGCCTCCAGAGAATGTCCGCACGCCTCGTGGAAGATAACGCCGCCAAAGCCGTTCTCAATGGCAACCATCATGTTTCCTGCAGGACAATAATCGGCTCGAAGATTGACCATTGCCTGTCTTGCCGCCTCTGTGCCGACCTCGCGGGGATTCACCAGATCAAAGAATTCCAATCCCATCCCCGCTCCGGGGCTTGCGGAACCCGATTGATTGACGCCTGCCGCACTTGCAACGGCAGAAATCGCGATACGGGTACGCACGTGTCTGTCGGTCGTATAAAGTCCGTCGGTGTTGGCAACCAAAATCGAGTGATCAACGCCTATCAGCGAACCGGTCACCTGCGAGATGGCAGCATCATACTCCTTTGCGGCAAAACAACCTGCACGCAAAAGTTCGGCTCTTTCTCTTGCATCAACACCCGACGGAACGACCGTTGCAGGGTGGATATTGGGGAATATGCGCTCACGCAGAACCACGGCTATATCCTGCTTGATCTCTCCCATCGCCGCCGCTACGGCGCGGGCGCATTTCATCAAGCCCTCTCTCGAAGTATCGGAAGTTGACGCAAAAACGGTACGCGTACCCAAAAAAGCGCGAATACCAACGCCGGATATCAAATTATCACTGACACGGTCGATCTTTCCGTCTGCCATCATCACCGAATTGTTACGGGTAACTTCGCCGTACAATTCAACAAAATCGGCTCCGCCCGACATTGCGCAGGCAAGCACCGATTCCACAATCGCTTTTGAAATCATAGTCTATCCTCCATATTTTATCTGACTGCATATATTGTACCACAAAATACCAAAAAATACAATCTTTTTTAAAACAAAACCAAACAAACCAAAAAGCTTCCATAGAAAAAAGCGCCAATTGCGCTTTGGCGGTACTTCCCTTGGCAATAATTCTGACGTATACCATAATTTTATTATTTTTCGATCGGAGGAAGCACTCATGATATCCCCCCAAAAAACATTTCAATCCTCCGATATTCTGCTCCCGGATTTTTCCAAAACCGACGGCACTCTGTGGGCGGTCGTCGCCTGCGATCAGTATACCGCCGAACCGCAATATTGGCAAACCGCCGAACGCCTGGTGGGCGATGCCCCCTCTACCCTACGCATGATTCTGCCGGAGATCTACTTAAAGGAAACCGAAGCCCGTATTCCCTCCATCAATGAAGAAATGGGGCGTGCGTTGAAGGAATATCTGGTCTGCTATCCCGACGCCATGATCCATCTTTGCCGCACACAGTCCGACGGCGGTATGCGCCACGGAATCATCGGTGCCGCAGATCTTGAGCAATACGATTTTCATCCCAATAGCAACACTTTGATACGCGCAACCGAAGAAACGGTGCTTGAGCGCATTCCGCCTCGTGTTGCCATTCGTCGGGACGCGCCTTTGGAACTGCCTCACAGTATCCTGTTGATCGATGATCCCGAGTACAGCGTCATCGAGCCGCTCGACACCGCCTGTCAAAGACGTCCTCCTCTTTACGAGTTTGATCTGATGCTTGGCGGCGGACACGTCCGCGCGCATCTGTTGACAAAAGACGAACAAACCGCCACACTTGACGCGCTTGAAGCACTCTGCACGCCGGATGCTATGAAAAAACGTTACGATGACGCAAGCCTTGCTCCGCTTCTCTTTGCCGTCGGCGACGGAAACCATTCGCTTGCCACCGCAAAAACGGTGTACGAAGAATTGAAGCGAGCCATTGGGGCAGATGCCGCCATGAAGCATCCCGCACGCTATGCGCTTACCGAGGTTGTCAACCTGCACGATGCGGGACTCTCGTTTGAACCGATCTATCGCGTGGTATTCGGATGCGATCCCGATGCACTGATACGCGATTTAAAAAGCCATGTCGCCACTCTCAACGGCAACGCCGCACCGCAGAGGATCGTCTGTATTTGTGCTAACAAGGAGGAGCGCGTTATGGTAGAATACCCCACGCAACAACTTGCGGTGGGAACCTTGCAAAGTTTTTTGGACGGCTACCTGACGGAGCATCCCGAAGCAACGGTGGATTATATTCACGGCGAGCAATCACTCCGCACACTGTCGGCACAACCGTCAACGGTCGGATTTCTCTTTGACGGTATGCAAAAGGACGCGCTTTTCCGTACGGTCATCTACGACGGCGCATTACCGCGCAAGACCTTTTCCATGGGGCACGCGCAAGACAAGCGCTACTATCTGGAGTGCAAGTATATCAAATAGCCATCCCCCACCAACGCATAAAAAGACAGAGATTTTGACAAACATTCCTCCACCGGAAGTCAAAATCTCTGCTTTTTTTATATTAATCCACCACCGGTCAAACAGTACAGAACAAAAAATCAAAGTTTGATCTTTTGGCTTCTTACGTCAACACCAAAGAACGGGATCATAAAGAATTCACCCGTCAGGCGACTGGTAATACGGTCTGAATAGATTTTCCGAAGCTCCTGACCTGAAAGGTTGGTATTGATCAACATCGGCTTTTGCAGGTTCAGGCGCGTATTGATGACGTGGTACAGACAGGACACCGTAAACTGATTGACCGTTTCCGTGCCAAGATCGTCGATGATCAAAAGATCACACTCGATATAGCGATCGGTTCGGTCACCGTCACCCTGTGCCACGGCATTTCCAAAGCGGCGTTGCTCAAAATCCGAGATCATCCCCACCGCGCTATTGTAGAAAACGTCGTAACCGCGTTCAATAACCTTTCGTGCCACCGACGTGGAAAGATGCGTCTTGCCAAGTCCCGTACCGCCGTAGAAGAAAAGGTTCACGGGATCCATCTTCCCTCTTTCGGTGGTAAAATTCTCGGCATACTCTTTGACCTTTCGAAGGCCGTTTGCCATTCGGTTATAGGTTTCCTCGTTGGTGCGGTAAAACTCCAGAGAAAAATTATCAAACGATTGCTTGCTCATCAAGCCCGAAAGTCCCGACGATTGCATTCCCGCCTCGATCAAGCGGTTGCGCATACAACCGCACATACGGATACCCACGTATCCGGTATCGGCGCAGGCGGCACACTCGTACTTGGGTTCGGTGTAGTCGGCAGGATAGCCGAACTTGTTCAAAAGCGCGGCACGAGCCTCTCTGATGCGCTCATTTTCGGCGCGTAGCTGCTCGATCTGCGTCTGCGTGTCGCGGTTGGAAAGCGCTCTTTCCATAATCCGCAAGCCAAAAGAAGAAAGCCTTTGATCCATCTCGCGCAACGTGGGAATGGTGTTGTAAAGCTCCTCCCGACGTGCTTCCGCCGCGGCTTGCGCCACGAACGTCTTGGTTTCATATTCGGCGCGTATGCGCTTAAAATTTTCCTTGTTATATCCCATATGCTACGTTACTTCCTTTCGGACGGCGAGCCGTTGGAGCCGTCTTTTTCGTTTGCCGCTTCGGTTTCGCGGAAGCTCCTTTCGAGTGCCGCATTGAAGAAATCATCGGTATCAAAACTGTTTCCAAGCGTCGGCGCCCAATCCTTTTTCGGTTTCGGGACACCGTTCTTTTTATCCTTTGATTCGGAAATCGATTGGTCGATCTGTTCGACCGTACGCAAATTCTCGGCATTCCAACGCTCGATGATCGCGTTCGCATATGCCATAGACGGTTCCTTTGCGCCGTCGATCGTCAACTCGTATGCGCGTCGAATGATCTCAATATCGTATCCGTAAGACACCCACGCGCGTAGCATCTTGCTTTCCTTTGCGGTCATTGCGCGGCTCTTCATGCCAAACATCTTGCGCACGTCGCCCTCAAAACCGTACATCATCTCAATGGTGCGGAATTCCTCCTCCAATGCCTCCGGATCGGTAATTCCGTCATCCACCAACTTGTAGGCGTATTTTTCTACTGCGCGCATACTATTTTTTCCAACACGTTTGCTATGGGCAAGGATCGCCAAAATTGCCTCGGGACTCAATCCGAGATGATCGTTCATGGTGATCAGAACGTTCAAATCACTTGAATTGAACATTTTTCCGAAAACACGTTGTGCTTCTTGTATCATCTCGCGAACCGGTGCCTGTCGCTCCAAAAGCGCGGCAATTTCTTCGGATTTGTAGACGGGGGACTCGTTGGAAGGTTGCAAAACACGCGGGCGCGTTTCGGTTTTATCGGGTACCGCAGCTTGTGCACCGGTGGTAACGGAGCTTCTCTCGGTCAACACACCGCGCTTACACCAGAAGTCGATCGCACCCTGCACTGCTTTGACGTCACATTCGGCAAGCTTGGCAAGTTGATGAATCTTTGTTGCCAAAGAAAGATCCGACGCAAGCCACATCAGAACGCGAAGCTTAACCACATCGGCATCACTCTGATTTAATACACTTGCAGGCAGGCAAAGCACCTCCTGCTGAAAATTCAATTTCATAAAAGTCATTCCTCTCTCGAAAAGCGATTACTTCTTTTTGAGTTTGTTCTGGCAAATCCGATAATTCAAAATCATCAGAGAATCTCCGAGATGGACGTTCTCAACCACCACGTTCTCATCGTCAATCACCAGCTCTTTTCCCGTAAAATTCCAAAAGCCTTGAACACCGCAGTTCAGAAGACGTTGTACCTCTGCATCCACACACTCTTTGGGACAGGTCAAAACCGCCATATCCACACGGGCTTCGCGGCAAAAGTCTTCCAATTGACTCATGTCGCGCACAGTGATCCCCACAACCTCGCGTCCGATCTGCATAGGAGAGATGTCAAACATTGCAATAATATCGATTCCGCGTTTTTCAAACATCGGCGCACGCACCAACGCACGACCGAGGTCACCCGAACCGATCAGGACGGCACGAATTCCGGCGCCAACACCCAAAAGCTCGCAAATACGCGCATACAGATAATTGACGTTGTAGCCGTATCCTTGTTGACCGAATCCACCAAAGCAGTTCAGGTCCTGACGGATCTGCGAAGCAGTCACGTGCATCATCGCGGAAAGCTCGCTTGAGCTAATGCGCATTTTTCCCTGACGGATCAACTCGCGCAAATAGCGAAAATAACGGGGCAACCGTCTGATTACCGCACTCGATACGTTTGCGTGCTCGTCCGAATTCATCGCCGTGTCATCGGCTTGTTTTTTATATTCAGTACTCATGCCTTTTCCTTTCTTTTTCAGATTTTTCGAGCCTGAAAACCGGTCGTTTCGGGGGATCCCGATCGGTTCTTTTGTGCAAAATACCGATTATGAAAACCAACTTTTTCGGACACAATTCTACAAAGTAAAAGTTTTCCACATCCCCAACGGAAGTCATCTTTTCAACAAAGCCAACAGAGTTCCCCACAAACAACAGACTTTAGAAGGCGTTTTCAAAGATTTTTTGCCGTTTATAGACATATTTCTTCGCACCATTCAAAACTTTTCCACAACCTGTGGAAAAGTTTTGTGGAAAACAAAAAATCAATATGTTTACAATTTCTTTTTATTTTTTGGTAATAACGACGATTCTCATATTTTTCTCAAAAAAGGCTTGACAAATAAGCCGTCATTCACCGTCGTCGTTTGCCGATGCATTCAATGCGGTCGAAGCAAAATTTGAGCGCATTGCCTCAAAATATCCTGCCGCCGCAATCATTGCGCCATTATCGCCGCAAAGTGCGCGATCGGGCATTGCAAGCCTTACTCCAAGACTCGAACAGAGCTTCTCCAACGCCGCTCTCAAGTGCGAATTTGCCGCCACGCCGCCTGCCAACACCAGGGTTTTTGAACCCGTCTGTGACAAGGCTAACTCGGTCTTTTTGACAATCGCCTCAACGATGCGGTAGGTATACGCCGCCGCAACGTCGGCACGGTTTACGGGCAGATCCTTTTGTGCCAATCCGTTCAGATAATTGAGGGCGGCAGTTTTAATGCCGCTAAACGACAGATCCAACGTGTCCCCGGAAAGCGCAGGTGACGGCAGGTTGATCGACTTGGGATCGCCCTCATACGCCAGTTTATCCAATGCGGCACCTCCGGGATACGGCATGCCGATCACACGACCGATCTTATCAAACGCCTCACCCGCGGCATCGTCGCGCGTACCGCCGATTTCACAAAAATCAGTGTAATCGTTTACCATGTAGAACGACGTATGTCCGCCAGAAACCACCAATGCCAAAAAAGGTGGCTCCAGATCGGGGTTGGAAAGATACGCCGCCGCAACGTGGCCGTGAATATGATTGACGGAAACCAACGGAATTCCTCTGGAATACGCCAACGATTTTGCAA
>JAZRGI010000218.1:0-2618 GCA_045644105.1 Eubacteriales bacterium
CATATGCGTAAAGCGAGCCTCTGCAAAGCATATGTAAAATTTCCTGCAAGCGGTTTTTCGACAACAACAGACGCGTAGGGTAGGTTGTGCCTCTGCTTTTTACACTGCAAAAACGGTTTGCGTGCAAGCGAATCTCTTCTGCCGAAGGTGCGCCACAGGCTTGTACGGCATCTGTTACCTCCGGAGGCAACAATCGCTCCAGTGCCGACGGAAGCAGTGCGGGACGGTTTGCTTTTTGCATATCATTCATCTTATATCATCCTTTTTTGGCGTTGCGTTTTATTCTATTGTATGAGAGCATCGAACAAAATAGAACCTCACTTTTGCGATTGCATATACTGTTAGAAAAAAAGGAGGGGTGATTTATGGTATTGAAATCAACCGGTGAGGATGCTTATTTTCTTGCTTCCAACGGGGCAACCGGATTTATTAGCTACTATCCGTCCTGCTTTGAACACAGACGGATCCAACATTTGTATGCGATCAAGGGTGGCCCCGGAACCGGAAAAAGCCGCTTTTTGCGAGAGGTCGCGCTTTGTGCGGTGAACCATGCTTGGCGTGCCGAGTTCGTTTATTGCTCGTCGGACGCAAGCTCTCTTGACGGTGTGATCCTGACACGGGGAGATCGGTGCATTGCGCTTTTGGATGCGACGGCGCCGCACGTCTATGAAACGACAAAACCGGGCTTCCGTGAGGATATCGTCAATCTCGGTGTCTTTTGGGATTCCCGTCTGCTTGCGCGGCAGAGTTCGCGTATCGAGCAATTGAATGTCCAAAAAAACACGTCGTACCAACGAGCATACGCGTATCTTTCGGCAATCGGCTCGATCCGGGAAAGTAGGGATGCGTTGGTCCTGCCGTATATACGAATGGAAGAGATTTCGGCGTTCGCTGAAGAACTGATGCGCGACGTTCCGCATGGGGAAAGCTTTTCCGAACGTCCTGTTCTGATACGCTCGATCGGTATGGGTGGGGTGACGGTGTTGGATACTTACGCGGCGATGGCAGAACGGGTAACGTTGATCGAAGATTGCCGCGGAAGCGCTCAATATTTGCTTGCCGCATTGAGAAGAGAGGCGGCAAGACGGCGGCTTACGGTGCGCGTTTCTTATGATCCGATCACCCCGAAAGCGCAGGACGGACTCTTCCTTTGCTCAAGCCGTACCTCTTTTTTGGTGGCTCCGCGTCCCCTTTGGAGGGAATGCATGCCTAAAGTGGGGATGCAACGCTTTGTTGCACCGATCAGAGAGGAGAGCATGAGGGCAGAGTTGGCGATCATCGGAGAGAGCGAGTGGCGACTGATGAAGGGGGCAGAGCGGGCGTTTGCCGCCGTGTCGCAGGCGCATTTTGCTCTGGAACAAATCTACGGTGAAGCCATGAATTTTGAGGCGAAGGAAAATTTTACGAGAATTTTTTGCCGAGAGTTGTTTGACTTGCAAAATACTTAAATGAGTGGTATAATAAAAGAAGCATCCCATGCTTCCATTCCCAAAAGAACGAGGTCGATGATATGAAGATCGTTTTATTTACCATCAACGGATCGTGGTCGCACACCGGTCTTGCGCTCCGTTGCCTCAGAGCCCCCTTGGAGAAGGCGGGCTTTGAAGTGGTGATTTTGGAATACACCCTGCGTGATCGCTCGGCACACATTTTGGAGAGCCTCTACCGTGAGCACGCCGACGTATATGGTTTTTCCTGTTATATTTGGAATCTTGAGCAAATGCTCAAGCTCGGGGAGTCGTTGCACACACTTCTGCCGCAAAGCCGCTTTGTCATCGGCGGTCCGGAGGTCAGCTATGCCACCGAACGTTTTGCGAAATTGGAGTGGATCGACTCCATTGTTTGCGGTGAGGGAGAACGTGCCTTTTGCGATCTCTGTTTGGCAATTGCGGATGGCAAACCCATTCCCCGCACCGTGGTTGTGACCTGCCCGGAAGCAATGCGTGACGAAGGGATCCTGTACCGTAACGGCGACGCGCTCGGACGGATGCTCTATTACGAATCCTCTCGTGGATGTCCCTATTCATGCGCCTATTGTCTTTCCTCCGCCACTCACGGCGTTCGCGCGAAAAGTGTAGAGCAGACCTTGCGGGATATGGAGGCTTTTGAAGCATTAGAGGGAGATTTTCATATTATTAAGTTCGTCGACCGCACGTTCAATGCCGACGTTGCCCGTGCCAACGCAATCTGGCGCGCACTGTTGGAGGAACGCTTTACAAAGCACTATCACTTTGAGGTCTGTGCTACACTTTTAAACGAGGAAAGCTTTGAGATCCTTTCTTGCTTTCCAAAAGGGAAGATCCAATTGGAGTTTGGTTTGCAAAGTACCAATGAAAAGACGTTGGCGGCTTCGGCAAGGCATTTGAAGCCACACGACGTGTTACGTGCGGTTCGCCGCATTTACGAAATGGGAAATATTCACGTTCACCTGGATCTGATTGCGGGACTTCCGTATGAGGACTACACGAGCTTTGCCAAGTCGTTTGACGATGCGTACGGCATATCCGACCTTTTGCAGCTTGGCTTTTTGAAGCTTTTGCACGGAACGCCGCTCCGTCGGGACGCCGAAAAGCATGGATACGTCTCTCTCCCCGTGCCGCCCTATACCGTGTTGGCGA
>JAZRGI010000219.1:0-11343 GCA_045644105.1 Eubacteriales bacterium
GTTGTTTGCCGCTTGTCTGTGCGGAAAAAGTCAGAAAAACGGACGAGCCTACGATTATTTCCGAAATCCCGTGATGTTTCCCATCATCGATCCGTCCGGAAACGTCGTGGCATTTGGCGGACGTGTGATGGATGACAGCAAGCCGAAATATCTGAACTCGTCCGATACGCCGGTGTTTAAGAAAAGCAAGCAGTTGTTTGCCTTGAACTTTGCAAAGCACGCCTGCGCCGAGCGGATGATCCTTTGCGAGGGATATATGGACGTGATTGCTTTGCACGCCGCCGGTTTCTCAAATGCGGTGGCAACCCTCGGAACGGCGATTACGCCGGAGCACGCGAGGATCTTTTCCAAATATACCAAGAAGGTGATCATCTCTTACGACTCGGACGAAGCCGGACAGAACGCCGCCAACAAGGCGATGCGCATTCTGGGAGAGGTCGGTATGGAGGTTCGCGTACTGAAGATGAACGGTGCAAAGGATCCGGACGAGTACATCCGCAGGTTTGGTGCCGATCGATTCCGCCAGGTATTGGATCAGAGTCGTACGGGATTTGACCACAAATCGGAGCAGATCCTTTCCCGATACGATCTGACGGTTGGAGCAGATCGCATTAAAGCATCCAACGAGATTTGCACGTTGATCGCCGAATATTGGTCGGTGGTAGAGCGAGAGGTCTATATCGATCAGATGTCCAAAAAGCTTGAGCTTCCGACCGATGTGTTGAAAAATTCGGTGGAGCAGATCCGGCGGCGTCAGACGCGTGCACACGCGGCAAAGGAAAGTCGGGAAGCACAGGCATCGGTGAAAAACTATGGCGACCGTATCAATCCGCAGGCGGCAAAGGATCCCAAAGCGGCATCTGCAGAGGACACGGTGATAGGGTTGCTCTTGATATTTGAAGAATACCGAAACGCCGTAGACAAGGGCGAAGTACCTCTTTCGGCCGAAGATTTCGTCACCGACTTCAACCGTCGGGTATTTGACGTGATGATGCGATTGCACAGAAGCGAGAGCGGGATGCGCTACGAGCTGATGGGAATGGATTTTTCTCCCGATGAAATGGGAAGAATTGAAAAAGCCGAAGTTGCAAGGCAACAACTTACCCATAACGGTCCGGAGGTTTTTCGTTCCGCGGTATTGGCATTGCAAAACGCAAGAAAAGAAGAGCAGATGCGACAGGGAAGTCTGAACGACCGTTTGGCTTACCTGCGTGAGAAAAAAGCAAATTTACATAAAGGAAAGGCAGATAAATCATGAAAGAGAACAAGGGATACGAATTGGTAGAGGAAGAGAACGGAGCACACAAGTCGGAAAAGACCGAGGCGGAAAAGAAGAGCAGTGTTGATTCGTTGATCGAGAAGGGTAAAAAAGGCAAGCTTTCCGCCGCCGACCTTGACGAGGCGATCGAGGATATGGATTTTGACGTCGATAGTATCGATAAGCTTTACGAAACCCTTGAGGATCACGGTATTTCCTTTGGAAACGATATGTCCAGTGAGGAGATCAGTGAGATCGAAAACGAGGTTGCAAAATTAAGCGGTGCGGAGAGCATGGAGCGGATTTTGGAGCAGGAAGGCTTGCAGATCGACGATCCCGTCCGTCTTTACTTAAAGGAGATCGGTAAGGTTCCGCTTTTGACCAACGAGCGTGAAAAATCGCTTGCCGAGCGTATGATGGCAGGGGACGAAACCGCAAAGACCGAGTTGGTTGAGGCAAACCTGCGTCTGGTTGTCAGTATTGCAAAGCGTTACGTCGGCCGCGGAATGTTTTTCCTGGATCTGATTCAGGAGGGTAATCTTGGTTTGATGAAGGCGGTTGAGAAGTTCGATTACACCAAGGGCTACAAGTTCTCCACTTATGCAACCTGGTGGATCCGTCAGGCGATCACACGCGCGATTGCCGATCAGGCTCGTACCATTCGTATTCCGGTTCATATGGTGGAAACCATTCACAAGGTGTCGCGTGTTTCGCGTCAACTTTTGCAGGAGAACGGCAGAGAGCCTACTGCCGAGGAGATCGGTGAGCGCATTTCGATGAGCGCGGAGAAGGTGCGTGAGATCATGAAGAACGCGCAGGATCCCGTATCGTTGGAAACCCCCATTGGCGAGGAGGAGGATAGCCACCTGGGTGACTTTATTCCTGATGATGATACGCCCTCTCCTGCAGAGGCAACGTCCACCAATATTTTGCGCGAGGAGCTGGAGCGTCAGTTGCATACGCTTACCCCCCGTGAGGAGCACGTTATCAAGCTTCGTTTCGGTCTGTACGACGGCAGAACGCGCACACTGGAGGAGGTTGGTAAGGAGTTTGATATTACCCGTGAGCGTATCCGTCAGATCGAGGCAAAGGCGCTCAGAAAACTTCGTCATCCCAGTCGCGCAAGACATTTGAAGGGATTTATGGAATAAATAAAGGTTTGTATTGTGTCAACAAAAACGGCATAATTATTATGTTTAAAACGCCTAAAAAAACGGCGACTTGCCAAAAATATATGCGTTATAATTGTGCAGTGCGTTGATGGATTGTGAACCAAAAATGACCGAAACGGCGATAAAACCAAAACGGTGTCGTTCGGTCACAAAAAATTCACTTGACATATCTCTAAAAATAGTGTAAAATATAACAGTATAAAAAGGCTTATTGTCGGCATTTTTTGCTATGGCAATAGGAATGAAGATTGGGAGGATACAAACAATATGAAAAAAAGACTGTTTTGTCTCTTTTTGTGCCTTTTAATGGTGTTTTCGTTGGTATTGACGGGCTGCTCGAACAAAACCGACGAGGATGCTGAATCCGACATTTCAAGCGCTGCATCCGAAGCGGCTATTTCCTTGACAATGTGGGTAGTAAGTGACGAAAAGATTCCTGATGATCGTGTAGCAAAAGTAAACGAGGCGATTAACGCGATCACCAAGTCCAAGTTCAAGACACAGTTGGTTGTCAACTACCTGACAAAGGATGAATACAGTACCGTGCTTGCGGAAACGATCAAGAAGTATGAGGACGGCCGCAAGGGACAGGTTACCGAGGAAACCGAAACCACGAAAAAGGATGAGATGATAACCGATGAAACCATGACCAACGAGCTTGGTATGTCGGTTATTAAGTATCCCGAGTTGCTTCAAAACCAGGTGGATATCATTTACATCGGTGGCGAAACCATGTATTTGGAGTTTATCAATAAGAATTGGCTCAACGAATTGGATACCGAGCTTTCGAGTTCTTCCAAGAAGATCCGCGAATACGTTTCGTCCACGCTTCTTTCGGCAGCCAAGTACAACGGAACGACCTATGCGATTCCCAATAACCGTGCTATCGGTCAGTACAATTACATGCTTCTGAACAAGGAGCTGATGGATAAGTATGCACAGGACGGTTACATCTCGACCAATAAGATCGACGGTCTTTACAACGAGAATCTCTACCCCTTCCTGGATCTCGTCAGTATGTGGGAGCCGGACGTAATTCCGATTGATGCATCTTATGAGGATTGTCTGAATCTGTTGGCACACTATTGGAACATCAATTCCGAAGACTATAGTATCAATACTCTCCAACAGTTCTCTCTGTTCGGTTACCACTACACGAACATTGAGGAGCTTTCCCGCGGAAGTGTTGTTCTGGGCTACGATAGCCTGTTTGCAAATCCCGATTTTGTTGAGGATTATCTTCAGTTGAATACCTTCCGTTTCAAGGATTACCTGAGAAACGAAAACGAAGAGACGCGTACCTCTTCTGCAGTCAAGTTTATGACCGGAGATGCTACCGTTCTTGAAAAGTCGACCTATAAGGACGCGGACGGCGTTGAGTACTATCCCGTTGTAGTAGGTTATCCGACTGCATCCTCCGAGGATATCTACGGAAATATGTTTGGCATATGCAAATATACCAAGAGCGTTTCCCGTAGCATGGAGATCATTACTTACCTCAACACCAACCCCGACTTCCGTAATCTGCTTCAGTACGGTGTCGAGGGCGTTGACTACAAGCTCTCCGAAAATCTTGACAAGACGGTATCGTTGGAATTTTTGAATACCGGCTACAAGATGGACATTTACGCAACCGGTAATACCTTTATCGCATACCATCCCGAAAAGGGCATTTCGTCTGATGTTTGGGATAGCGAAAAGACGCAAAATCGCAGTTCTTTGGTAAATCCCCTCTTGGGTCTTGATTTTGCGGAATTTGCCGCAACCACGGGAAAAGCCGAGGAAGAGTTGAAGTACAACACCAAGACCGGCTATATTCTTTCCTACACCACCGGATATTCCAAGGATCTTCTGGGACAGAACGAAACCCTGAAGGCATGGTTGGCCGAGGCGGATAGTGCCGGAAAGGGTGTATACGTCTTCAAGACTTTTACTTCCGAAGGTAACAACCAAACCATCAACTATTACGTTTATAATAACAACGTTTCCGCGGACACCGTTTTCGATGTTACACAAACCGAAAAGATCCAGCACAGTACCGACAAGAAGGGTAACCCCGTTGAGAGTAATGTCGGCGCAAGCTTCACCTTTACCTACGCGGGCGAAGCCGGTGACGATTACGAGCTTTCCGTTGTCAGTGTGTTCGGAAGAAAGACGCACACCTTTGACATTGATTATAAGATCAATGAGGAAGAAGCCGCTGCTCCTACCGTTAAGGAAGGTGCTTTGATCAACTTTGATTTCTACGATACCAAAGACTATACCATTGAGATCTATGAAAACTTGTACAAGTCCGAAGTTATGAAAAACAAGGATTTGTGGATGTGGATCCTTGGATGTAGTGCATCGAAGCCCACTACCTATATTAACGAGTACAAGGGCACCGACGAGTATGTCTATGCCATCTACTGTTCGCCTCTGAAGCATGAAACCGAACTTCAGGTTCTGCCTTTGGGATCGGATGGAAAGTTGGACCTGAACATTAACGTTACTACCTATAATAATAGCCCTCTTGAAACGGATGATCCTCACAATTACGTCTTGTATTATATTCGTGTCGTTCCCAAGAGTGCCGATTTGAACGTTAAATTGTCTTATAACCAGGTATCTACCGATGGTACGACCGAGATGCAGCAAATCAAAAAAACATTCTCCAACAACCCCGACTTTGACATTGTCGGTAATCTCGATACCGAGCTTGTAAAGTTCCTCGAAAAAATCAACACCCAGTTGATCGGTGCTTTGGATCAGTGCTACGCAAACGGACGCGCGGCAATCGATGCGGCACAGACTGCCGAGGAAAAGGCTGCAGCAGTGGAGCAGGCAATTGCCGATTACACTGCGTTGGTTAGGGAAATCCGCATTCTGATGGCAGACAACGAGCCCGAATTTTTCTCGTATACGGCTGCAAACTTTCCGTTGTTGATGTACACCTACAATATGCGCTCTTGTCCCGGCGGTGTCAGTGCAACGAATTTTGCCGAGTACGTAAGAAGCGCAACCAACTCTACGGTGATCAAGAAGGTTGATTCCGACGGAGCAGAGTTGTTGATCCCGGATGTTGGCGAGCCCTATTACTACTATGATTCCCCGTACGGAATCTACTACAAGTGGATGCAGAAGTTTAGCTTTCTGCCCAAAGAAGAAACCAAATAATCATTGAGGGAGGATTTTTCCTCCCTCATCTTTTTATTTTTATGGATGCACTTGCAAAAAAAGTTTTTTTGTGGTATACTAATAGATAACAATGACAGAGCATTGCGATGCTTTGTGAAAAGGAGTATCTAATCTTATGTTTGGAGAACAGAAAGTTTCTTTTTCAGGTGTGCAGCCAAGCGGCAACCTGACCATCGGTAATTATCTTGGCGCGATACGCAATTTTTCCGACTACTCGGAAAAGTATAAAACCTTTTACTGCGTTGTGGACCAACATGCCATCACGGTTCGGCAGGTTCCCGCAGAGCTTCGTCGCCGTACCTACGAAACGTTGGCACTTTATATGGCTTGCGGTCTGGATCCTGAAAAGAATACGCTTTATGTGCAGTCTATGGTGCACGAGCACACGGAACTGTCATGGATTCTCAATTGCTTTACCATGTTTGGTGAGCTTTCCCGTATGACACAGTTTAAGGATAAGAGTGCCAAGCATGCCGACAACATCAACGCGGGACTCTTTACCTATCCTACCCTGATGGCTGCCGATATTTTGCTTTACCAGACCGACGTTGTTCCGGTTGGAATTGACCAAAAGCAACACGTAGAGCTTTGTCGCGATATTGCCGAGCGCTTCAATCAACTCTATCCCGGTACCTTTACGGTTCCCGAACCGGTGATCGCTAAGCACGGAATGAAGATCATGTCGTTGGCGGAGCCCACCAAAAAGATGAGCAAGTCCGATGAAAATACCAATGCCGTAGTATATATTCTCGATGATCGGGATACAATTATTAGAAAATTCAAGCGTGCCGTTACCGACTCCGGCGCAGAGATCCGCTATGCCGCAGAGAAGCCGGGTGTCAGCAATCTGATGACCATCTATTCTTGCTTTACGGGAAAGAGCATGGAAGAGATTGAGCGCGAATTTGACGGTAAGGGCTACGGTGACTTCAAGCTTGCGGTTGGTGAGGTAACTGCCGATGCGTTGGCACCCGTACAGGAAAAATTCAATGCACTGCTTGCCGACAAGGCGTTGCTTGAGGCGCAGATGAAGAAGGGCGCGGAGGAAGCATCCTGGTATGCGCGCCGCACACTTTCAAAAGTGCAAAAGAAGCTTGGCTTTGTGCAGATCAAGTAAACAACAGAAAAGCTACATACCCCTTTGCCATTGGCAGATCGGTATGTAGCTTTTTTTGGTGGGGAAGTGCAATGTTGATTTTGAGCTTGATGCTTTCGTTTGCAATATGCTTTGCCGCTTTGCCTGCGGTCATGGGACTTTCATGGCGGGTCGGGGCGGTGGATGTTCCGCGAGATTGGCGCAGAATGCACCGTAAAAGTACGCCACGCGCAGGTGGGATCGCTATTTTTCTTGCTCTTTTGTTATCTTGTACGGCACTGTTTTGGCAATCGAACGTTATCAGACGAGTGGTGGGAGCAGGCATTCTGATCTTGCTTTTGGGTGTGTGCGACGACATCGTATCGTTGGATGCATGGGTAAAGTTATTCTTTCAAGTCGCCGTTGCAATTGCCGTTGTTTTGGGAATGGGCATTACGGGCGTGGGAAGGCTTGTTTGGGCGACTTTGTGGGTGATCTTGCTCTCCAATGCCCATAACATGATTGACGGCATGGACGGGCTTTTTGCGGGGTGTGCTTCGATCGAGGGGATCGCTCTGACAGGCGTTTTATGGACGTTGGGGTTTTGCGCGCACGCATATGCGTCGATTTCTCTCGTAGGAGGATGCTTGGCGTTTCTGTGCTTTAATTATCATCCCGCAAAAATTTTTGCGGGGGATTGCGGTTCGGGAACGGTGGGATTTCTGCTTGGTCTTCTTTCGTTACCCTTGTTGATCGAGGGTGGGGGGGGCGGAAACTTTGCCACTGCACTTTTGATGTTCGCTTATCCCTTGACCGATCTCATTGCGGCGGTTTTGCGTCGCTTGTTGCGGGGACAAAGTCCATTTGCGGCAGACCGAGCGCATCTGCATCACCGCGTTTTTGCCACCGGTATCTCAACCCGATCGTGCGTTTGGATATTTTGGTTATTGACGATTGCGCTCTCTACACTGGGTGTACTTTTGATCGATCTTCGCCTTTTACCGCTTGCCAGTGTATTCTCTATGGGAAGCGCAATACTTTTGATGGCTTTGCGTCGCTTTATTTTGAAAATTTCTTAAAGGCGGTTGATTTTCCACTCGAAATATGGTATCATTATGATAGTATTTTTCGAAGCATGGGAGGCAAGACGATGTATCCTTACGATATTGTGTTTGGATTGGATCTTTACGATTTATCCATTGTTGTCGGCTTTTTTGTCGCATTGGTCTTTTTCCGCTTTTGGGCAGACCGTCGCTGCTTTTCTGCGCGTTTGCAGAATCTGTGCATTGTAGGCGCGTTGGTTGGCATCATGGGCGGTTTTGGTATGGCGGTGGTGACACAGGCATTCTACAACTTTATGGAGAACGGCATATTCGAGATCGGTTCCACAACCGGAGCAACCTTTTATGGCGGATTGATTGGCGGAGCGGCTTGCTTTTTGTTGATTTATTTTGTCGGCGGTAGCTTTCTTTTGCGTGACCGTGAGCATTTGACCCGATTCTTTTCCCTATCGGAGATCGCGGCGGGCAGTATTGCTTTGGCACACGGCTTTGGGCGCATCGGTTGCTCGTTTGCGGGATGTTGCCACGGTAAGGTGACCGATGCGTGGTACGGTGTTTACAACTTTTATCTTGGACAGAACACCCTACCGGTACAGCTTTTGGAAGCCACCTTCCTGTTTGTGTTGTCTTTTTATTTGACTTGCCGTTTGGGAAAGCAACAAAAAGGCAATCTCGGCATTTATTTGATTGCATACGCGGTATGGCGATTTTTTGCCGAATATCTGCGTGACGATCAACGCGGCGCAACCGTGGTTTCCTTTCTGACGCCCTCGCAGTTGATTGCCGCCTTGTTGGTGGTTTTGGGCGGAGGATTGTGGCTTTTGGAATACTATCTGACCAAGCGATCGATCAAAAAGGGGGACGGACGGCAATGACGGGACGTGAAAAAATCAGTCGTTGGGGTGTTCTCATTGGTGTGGCTTTGTTCGGTCTTCTTTGGTATGCCGATCCAATCTATTCGCAGGACGGGGTGACACAGGCGCTTTGTAAATCGCTTGCGTTGCGCGTATTGGGGAGCCTTATTTTCGTATCGCTCTCGGTCTTTCTCTCTTACCGTATCTGCAATCGGGTGCCGTTTGCAAGCCTTGCGGTGATTTTGCCCTGCCTTTTGGTGGTGGTCAACAATTTACCGATCCTTGCCCTGATACGGCAGGAGGCGTGGGTGGAGAGATGGGATTTGTTGGGCCTATTCTTGGCGGACTGCCTCTTTATCGGTGCCTTTGAGGAGCTTGCCTTTCGCGGCACGCTCTTTCTTGCAATCTTGGAAAAGCGGCGCAAGGATACGCGCCAAATCTTTATCACGGCGTTGATCTCGTCGTTGCTTTTCGGACTGGTACATCTTGCCAATCTTTTGGAGGGAGGCGGTTTGGTTGCTACTTTGTTGCAGGTGGGTTATTCCTTCCTGATCGGCGGAATGTGCTCGATCATATTGTTGAAAACGCGCAGTATCATTCCTTGTATTTTGCTTCATACCATTTTCGATTTTTGCGGAAGCTTGGTTCCCACTCTTGGCGCGGGTGAGATATGGAATCCCCCGACAATCGCCTTTACCGCCGTTCTTGCAGTGGTGGTGAGTGTAGCAATGATCGTTGTTCTGTGCCGTGTCAAACCCGAAGAAACAGACCTGTTTTATCAAAAATATTCACATAAAAAGGAGCAAACGGATGGACACTCTGAAAATTAAAAAGAATCACACGCGCATGGTGGCGCATCGAGGCGTCAGTGGATTGGAGCAGGAAAACACGATGCTTGCCTTTGTTGCGGCGGGAAACCGCACGTATTTTGGCGTGGAAACCGACATTCACGTTACGTCTGACGGAGAGTACGTTGCGATTCACGACGACCATACGGGACGTGTGGCAAAGGAAAAAATGGTGATTGCCGAAACCGACTTTGCGACGTTGCGTGCTTTGCAACTTTGTGATCGTGACGGTAACGATACGCGTGTCGATATTCGCGTCCCGACACTTGCCGAATATATTCGTGTTTGCAAGAAATACGGAAAGACCTGCGTGTTGGAACTGAAGAATCCGATGCCAGACGAGGACGTGCGCAATGTTGTGGCTTGTATTGAGCGTGAGGGATATCTTTCATCGGTGATCTTCATCTCCTTCTCCTTTGAGGCGCTTGTATCGGTGCGCAAATACGCACCCGATCAACCCGTTCAGTTCCTTTTCAATGAATTCACAGACGAGATCATGGAAAAGGTCAAGGCGCATCGATTTGACGTTGATGTTGCCTACCGTGCTCTGACAGAGGCGCGCGTGCGTGAACTTCACGAGGCGGGAATTCGTGTGAATTGTTGGACGGTTAACTCTCCGGAGGACGGAGAACGCCTTGCGGCATGGGGCGTCGATTATATCACTACCAATATTTTGGAATAATACCAAAGACGGCGGATCAAACATGGTTGATCCGCCGTCTTTGGGTGTTGGTTTATTCGAAAATAGGATAGGAAACGACCTTGTTGGCAAAGAAGAACTTTCCAATGATGTATTTGTTGCACGCCGACTCAAAAGAGATGATGACACGGTTTTCAACAATGTCGATTCCTTCACTGAATGCAGGCATATTCACCGTCTTGATGTGGTTGGAGGAATCAAGATAGTAGAGCGGCACCTCCATTCCGGAGATCGAAATGGTAGCACCGGCTGTTCCGAGTCCGCGATAGAAGTCGAGCTTGGAACTGTTGACTCCCCAGGAGCTTGACAGGATAAAGACGTTATCCTTTACCGCAAAGCCCTGTACCTGACTGCGAATTGAGATGGAATAGAGAGGATACTTGTCGGCAATCGATCCATCTTCCAAAAGGGCATAGCAGGAAACGATGGCTTTGTTTTCGTCGCCTGCGGGCGTTGTGTAGTGTTGAGCGGGATCGGTTTCGTAAACTACGGGACGGTAGAATTCGCCAACGTAAATCCGATTTCCGTCGGTAAAGCAGAAGGATGCGGCAGTATCAACCTTGAAGGTGCCCACGTTTGCAACGCAGTCCCCATCCTGCGCACCAAGAAGTGCATCGTATTCAAAGATAATCAATTGACCGTCGGTTGCAACGTAAACGTATTTTCCGGCACGTGTGATACCGCCGCCGTGGCCTTCCCAAACGTTTCCGGATTTGTCGACGGGGATGATCTCTTTTTCTTCTTTTCCAACGGTCAGGTGGATTGCTATAGCATCACCGTTGTATCCCGAATGGAGATAAACGTCATCCTCTGCGTATGCCAGTCCCTGCGGAACAAAACCGTCACCCAGTGCGGGGATTTTAGAAACGGTTTCCTTGTGAGAGATATAGTCGTTGTAGGCAATCGCTCTTGCGATCCAAAGACCGAGCCAGACAACGAGCAGAAGAGAAACGACGGATATGAGCGCTATCAATAGAATTTTGCCGATTTTTTTCATAATAACTCCGTATTGATAAAAAATGACAGTATTATTATAACATGAAACCGACGGATTGTCAATAGTCTAGGGTTTTGAAAAAAAGGAAAAATAATTTTTCAATATTTTTTTAAAATCCTCTTGACAAAAAAACAGGTCTGTGGTATAATATGCAAGTACCTGTGAGAGTCAGGCATTTGCGAGTGTAGTTCAATGGTAGAA
>JAZRGI010000220.1:0-6261 GCA_045644105.1 Eubacteriales bacterium
AGATATAGACCTCACTACCGATCATCATGTGACCGATCAACATAACGGACGAGCCGTAGGTGTGGTGAGGAGGCAGGACACCGACCGTCTTATTGGAAAAGTAAACGTAGGGAATAACGTCGGAAAGGTCGGAAAGAATCGCGTTCTGCGACAACATAACGCCCTTGCCCTTGCCGGTGGTACCCGAAGTGAAAACAAGCAGAGAAAGCTTGTTGGGGTTGATTCTCGCATTGAAATAGGGTTGAGAATCGGCGGCAAATTTTGCGCGTCCCGCTTCTACCAGTGCCCAAAGATTGCCCTCGTTCTCGCCTGCGTTCAGGTAAACGGGAGCGGCTGCAAGATCGACCTGCTCGGCAATATAGCTTGCTTTTTGCGCAATGTCAAAATCGCAGAAGAGATAGCTTGCGTCTGCCTTTGCCACGGTATCGGCAAGGTCGGGGGCAAGCCATTCGCGGTCAAGCGGAACCAGAACGGCACCGATCGACTGGGTGGCGAAATAGGTCAGAACCCATTCATAAGAAAATTTTCCGATAATGATGCAGTTTTTGCCTGCGCATCCCATAGAGAGCATTTCGCTGGCAAGTGCGCGAATGTCATTGCGCAACTGACGGAAGGTGACCTTTTTGATCTCCTGATCACCGGGCTTGATTCTGTAAGAATAAGCATACTGATCGCGGTAGGCTACAGCTGCCCATTCGATCAACTCTCTGACGTTTGCAAATTCCTTTTTTTCGTGTAGGATTTCGTTTTTCATTCGAGTGAATGTCCTTTCTGAAATACTTTTTATTGCTTGTATATCATAAAGCGGAATCCGCTTTTGGGGTGTCGGTAGGGGTTGTTTTTTTCAATCCCTCCAATAAAAAAGCGAAGCTATACTTGAAATTTTTGACAGCTTCATGCTTGGGGATCTTTCTTCCGATTGCATCTGCGTTATAGCCTCGGCAAAAGCACCAGATAGAATAGCTTAAGATGTCGGAATCAACGTCTTTGATATAGTCGCGTTGTTTGGCGTAGTTGATCAGTTTTTTGATCTCCTCGGTCCACCACAGATAGTTGCTTTGCGAAACCGAGTCGCTGGCGAAAACGTAGGAATTAAATTGCATTTTGGTATCGTATGACATCAAAAGAGCCTTTACGACAACGTCCGTGACCTGCTCAAAAAAATCCCTGCTCTCGTCGATCTTTGTGGAAAAGCTTTCTCTGATCTTGGGGATCATGCTTTTGTAAACCATTGCAAGAACCTCTTCGATATTGTGAAAGCGGTTGTAGAAAACACGGTTGGTAATGCCAAGCGTTTGCAAAATTTTGCGTACCGTTACAGTGTCTGCACCTTTTTCGGTAGCAATACATTCTGCCGCTTGAATGATTCGTTGTGACATCTCGTCCTGAATCAAAGCGCGTTGTGTATTGGACAAGCTGAATACCTCCTTCGCTTTGGCACACAGTGTGCTTAACACTATTATAACATAAAAAGCAGTGAAAGTCAATTGTTTTTTATTATTGTTAACATTGTATTCAAAAACGCAAAAGTTTATATGATACGCAAACACTTTTTCGCACTACAAACACGTTGCGATCAACAAAAAATCAGATTTGGCATTTGTTTTTTTAGAGATTGTGGGATTGACTTTTTAAAAAAATTATGGTAAAATAATAGGGTTATAGAAACATTTTAAGAAAGGAATAGTTGAAGAGAGATATGCTGAAAAGATTTGCTCAATGTATCAGAGAATATAAGAAGTATGTGATCTTTACTCTGATCTTCATCGTTTGCGAGGCGGTGATCGAAACGGCACTTCCTTTTATCATTGCCAATCTGGTCAATGCCATCAAGGACGGAACCGAGATGACGGAGATTGCAAAAAAGGGAATCCTTTTGGTTGTGTTGGCAATCGTGTCGCTTTGTTGCGGAGGAATTGCCGCGTTTACCTGTGCCAAAGCCTCGTCGGGCTTTGCCAGAAATCTGCGCCACGATCTGTTCGGTAAGGTTCAGACCTATACCTTCCACAACATCGATAAGTTCTCCACCTCGTCTTTGGTAACACGTTTGACCACCGATACCTCCAACGTGCAGATGGCGTTTATGATGTTGATCCGCACGGCGATTCGTTGCCCCCTGATGTTGGTATTTTCGGTGGCGATGGCGTTTGTGATGGCAAAGGGAAGTATGCTTCCCATGGTATTCGTCATTGTCATTCCGATTCTCGGAGGAGGACTGTGGTTGATCGGCCGTTTTGCCATGCCGGCTTTCCGCGCGGTCTTTAAAAAGTACGATCGTATCAATGAATCGATCGAGGAAAACGTACGCGGAATGCGCGTGGTCAAGGGCTTTTCCAGAGAGGAATATGAAAAGGAAAAGTTTGGTCGCAGTGCCGAGGACGTGCGCGGTGATTTTACCCGTGCCGAGCGCATTGTTGCACTGAACACACCCTTGATGCAGTTCTGTATGTATTTTAACATGATCTTCGTTTTGGTGGTTGGCTCGCGCCTTGCCATCACAACCTCGACCATCGACGTCGGTCAGATCTCCGCGATGCTGACCTACGGTATGCAGATTCTGATGTCCTTGATGATGCTTTCGATGATCTACGTGATCATTACCATGTCCACCGAGTCTGCAAAGCGTATCCTTGAGGTGCTCAATGAGGAGCCCGACATGAAGGTCAAGGAGAACGCACTGACCGAGGTCGCAGACGGTTCGATCGATTTTGAGAACGTTAGTTTCAAATATTCCGAAAAGGCAAAGAAGTTTGCCCTGGCGGACATCGACCTGCACATTGCGTCGGGTATGACGGTGGGAATCATCGGCGGAACCGGATCCAGTAAATCCTCGTTGGTGCAACTGATCCCGCGTCTGTACGATGCCACCGAGGGATCTGTCCGTGTAGGCGGTGCCGACGTGCGTGATTACGATATTCGTACGTTGCGCGATTCGGTTGCGATGGTTTTGCAAAAAAATCTCTTGTTTTCGGGTACCATACGCGAAAATCTGCAATGGGGTAAAAAAGACGCCACCGACGAGGAGCTGCGTGAGGCTTGCCGTCTTGCGCAGGCGGATGATTTTATCTGCTCCTTCCCGGACGGATATGATACCTACATTGAGCAGGGCGGAACCAACGTGTCGGGCGGACAGAAGCAACGCCTTTGCATTGCGCGCGCATTGCTCAAAAAGCCCAAGATCCTGATCCTTGACGACTCGACAAGTGCCGTGGATACCAAGACCGATGCACAGATCCGTGCCGGATTCCGCTCCTACATTCCCGAAACCACCAAGCTCATCATTGCGCAAAGAATTGCCTCGGTGCAGGACGCCGATCTGATCCTGGTGATGGAGAACGGAACGGTTTGCGCGCAGGGAACGCATGAGGAGCTTCTGCGTACGAGCGAGATCTACCGCGAGGTTTACGAGCAACAAACGAACGGAGGTGACGGCGATGAAGCAGACCGATAAGGCAAACGGTGCGCCGATGATGGAAAAGCCGAAATTCAACGGCGGACTTTTGAAGCGGTTATTGAAGATGTTGATCGGGTTTTACCCCGTATTGCTTCCCGTATCTTTGGTTTGTATGGTATTGACCGCCGTTACGTCGGCAATTCCCGCAATTTTTTTGGAGAAGGTTACCAAACTGATCGAAAAATGGCAGGTAACGGGAGATTGGAGCGCGGCAAGCGCAGAGATCCTTCCTCAAATCTGGGTTCTCGGTATCTTTTATTTCTTTTCGTTAGTCGCCATTGCCGTGGAAACACAATTGATGGCGTTCATGACACAGGGCTTTCTGTGCAAGATGCGTCGCTCCATGTTTGAGCGGATGCAGAATCTTCCCATCAGATATTTTGATACGCACAAGCACGGCGACATCATGAGCTACTATACCAACGATATCGATACCTTGCGTCAATTGGTGGCGCAGTCGCTTCCCACGATGATCCGCGCGTCGATTATCGTTTGCAGTGTTTTCTTTATCATGCTCTATTACAGTGTATGGTTGACGTTGGTCGTTTTGGTTGGCATCTTCTTTATTTTGCTTGTCACCAAAAAGGTGGGCGGCGGATCGGCAAAGTATTTTCTTCGTCTGCAACGATCGGTAGCATCGCTTGAAGGATACGTTCAGGAGGCGATGAACGGACAGAAGGTGGTAAAGGTCTTTTGCCATGAGGATGAGAGCTACCGCGATTTTGACCGCATCAACGACGCTTTGTACGAGGAGAGCTATCGCGCCAATTCTTTTGCCAATATGCTTGGCCCCATTATTATGAACATCGGAAACGTTATGTACGTTGCGGTGGCGGTGATGGGCGGCTTGTTTATGATTACGAGTCTTCCCAATTTGAGCATTTCGGGTATGGCATTTGGCGTGAGTATCATCGTTCCTTTCCTTGGAATGACCAAGCAGTTTACGGGTAACATCAATCAGGTATCACAACAGATCAACTCGATCGTCATGGGTATGGCGGGTGCGGGACGTATCTTTGAATTGATGGATCAGGTTGCTGAACCCGACGAGGGATATGTGACGTTGGTAAACGCCGAGGTTGCAGAGGACGGTACGATCACCGAAACCGAGCGCCACACCGGACACTGGGCGTGGAAGCATCCCCACAGTGCCGATGACAGTGTGACCTATACCTTATTGCGCGGTGATGTCCGCATGACGGAGGTCGATTTTGCATACGAGGAAGGCAAGCCTGTTCTTCGTGACGTTACGCTATATGCAGAACCGGGACAAAAGGTTGCCTTTGTAGGCGCGACCGGTGCGGGAAAGACTACGATCACCAATCTGATCAATCGCTTTTACGACATTGCCGACGGAAAGATCCGCTATGACGGTATCAATATCAACAAGATCAAGAAGTCGGATCTGCGTCGCTCACTGGGCATCGTATTGCAGGAAACCAACCTGTTTACCGGAAGTGTTATGGATAATATCCGTTACGGCAAGCTGGATGCCACCGACGAGGAGTGCATTCAGGCGGCAAAGCTTGCGGGCGCCGACGATTTTATTACCCGACTCCCCAACGGATACGATACCGAGTTGAGCAACAACGGTGCCAATCTTTCGCAGGGACAGCGACAGTTGATCGCCATTGCGAGAGCCGCGGTTGCCGATCCTCCGGTTATGATTCTCGATGAGGCGACCTCGTCGATCGACACCCGTACCGAGGCGATCGTTCAACGCGGAATGGATGCCTTGATGAAGGGACGTACCGTATTCGTGATCGCTCACCGCCTGTCCACGGTTCGTAATTCCGACGTGATCATGGTTTTGGATCACGGCAGGATCATTGAGCGCGGTAACCATGAACAACTGATCGCCCAAAAAGGGCAGTATTACCAGCTCTATACCGGCGCATTTGAACTTGAATAAACAAACGGCTCGACTGTGTTTGACAGTCGACCCGTAATTTTATGATTCGGAATCTTCATCGGTTTGTTCTTCCTGAACCCAATCGGATTTGATGATCTCACGTTGCTCATTCTTGCCGCTTCTTTCATAGTGCAACAGAGGGCATACGCCCGCATCGGCAACGTCGGTGTACATCTCAAGATAATGGCTTGTGGAGAATTTTGCGGAAGGATCGCGCAATTCGTGCCATCCGTAAATGAGGTAGTGCTTGGCGGCATCAAGACCGCTGGAACTGACGTCGGGATAGGTTTTTAGATACCATGCCTCGTCAAAATAAGGGGAAGACTTGATGATGGAAGCATGCTTGTTGACGCGAAGTCTGCAACGCAGGAAGCATTTGATGACGTGGAGCAGGTATTTACACGTCAGTTTGATGCTATAGGGCGTCATATAATGCTCGCGGTTTCCGGGGGTGATGACAATGGTCTGCGTCGCGCCGGCTACCGTTGTGATGGTGCGCGTGTTTTTCAATATGCTTTGACGGTCGGTAACGATCGGAATCCGGTCGAGCTTTTTGTAAATTACCTTGCGGTTTTTTGTCCATTCCTTTTTGGCGTGCATGGTGCGCGAGGTTTCCAGATTGCTCCAAAGGCGATACAGGAAGGTAATGCGCTCGGTATCGTAAACACCGACGGTGAGAATGCAACGCATAATATAGTCCCAGTCTTCTGCCGTGGTCAGGCTATCGTCAAAATGCAAGCCGAGCAGGTGGTAGCAGAATGAGGGGATCGCAACGCAGGAAATGGGGGTTTGATTGTCCTCCAGATGCGCGAGCAACTGGAAGGGGGTGCAATATTGGTTCTGGATGGTTCCGTTGGATTTCAAGCGGACACCGGTGGGTGTTTCCACCGCTTTC
>JAZRGI010000221.1:0-2365 GCA_045644105.1 Eubacteriales bacterium
TGAAATGTAAAATTAGTTTTTGAACACAAGGAGAATCAAAAATGAAGAAAAATGCTAACCGTATCGGGTCAACACAAAAGGCATTGGATTGGTCGGGAAACTGGATCTGGACCTCTGATGCTCCGTCTGAAGGTCAGTGGATCAATTTGAGAAAAACCTTTGTGCTGAATGAGGTTCCGTCCTTCGCGTTGGCGCGGATCGCTGTGGATTCCCGCTACTGGATGTGGATCAATGGGGAAATGGCTGTCTACGAGGGGCAGCTCAAGACGGGTCCTACCTTGAGCTCCTGGTATTATGACGTTGTGGATCTTACGCCCTATCTGAGGAACGGTGAGAACACCGTTGCCATTTTGGCTTGCTATTGGGGATTCAACTCTGCCAGCGCTCTTGCCACGGGCAATCAGGGGATCTTGTTTGTCGCCTCCTTCTCTGCGGGCTCTTTGGCGGGCGGCTCTGACCGTCTGATCAGTGACGGCTCGTGGAAGGTATTAAAGAATCCTGCCTACGAAATGCCGCCCTTCCGCAAGAACAAGCGTCCCGATGCCGTGGATTCGCAATACAATGCGGCAAAGGCGATCGACGGCTGGCAAGCACCCGACTTTGACGATTCCGCATGGGAAAACGCAACTGTTAAGACCTTGTCCGCAAAAGACCCCCGCAACACGCTTGTCGAGCGTTCCATTCCCCAATGGAAGGTGGAGGAGATCGTCAAGTACGGCAAGGACGATTGGCGCGTGACCGACGCGGAGCGCGACGGTGAGCCGGTTAAGGTCTATTCGATCTATAATTCCACCAACACGCAGGGCGCCCCCTACTTGAAGGTCAAGAGTGCCTTGGGCGGAGAGCTGATCAAGATGATGTCCGATGCGACGGCGCATTTGGGCGGTGAGGCTGTTTCGCATTATTACGTAACCCGCGAGGGCGAGCAGGAATGGGAAGCATATAACTGGATGAGCGCTTGGCGCGTGGACTTTATCATGCCCGCAACCGTTGAGGTTTTGGAGCTTGGATGGAGAAGAAGCACGTACAACACCGAGCCCGCGGGACACGTGACCACCGACAACGCAGGGCTGAACAAGCTTTATCAAAAGGCGTACCATACGCTTCTTATCACCATGCGCGACATTTATATGGACTGTCCCGACAGAGAGCGCACACAATGGTGGGGCGACTCGGTGCTGGAAATGCAACAGGCGGCTTACGCCATGGACGCAAACGCGCGTCTGCTCTACAAAAAGCTGATGACGCAGGTGATTGGATTTACACGGGATCGCGGAGGCCCATTGTCCACCGTTCCCACAAACCCCACCTTTATGGAATTGCACCCCCAGTGCGTAGCGGGCGTTTATTCCCTGTGGCAGTATTATCTCTACTACGGAGAAACCGATCTCTTGGAATTCTGCTACGACGGATTTATGGATTACATCAAGCTGTGGACGGTTGGAGATCGCGGCTATCTCAAGCACCGCTCGGGAACCTCCGACTGGTATGACTGGGGCAGTAACGTCGATGCGGGCATTCAGGATCATGCATGGTGCTATCTTGCGGCAGAGAGTATGCGAAACGTTGCACAGGTTTTGGGCAAGGATCAAGCCGATATTGATTTTCTCCAAAGCCGCATGGACCGTATCAAAGAAAACTTTGTTTCGATGTTCTGGAACGAAGAAATGGGCGCGTACTATTCCGCAACGCTCAACGGTCAGCCCGACGACAGAGCGCAGGCAATGGCTGTCTGCGCAGGTCTTGCGGATCCCGCGCACTATCCCGCGCTTCGAGAGATCCTTCTGACCACACAAAAGGCATCCCCCTATATGGAAAAATACATTTTGGAATCGCTGTACGTAATGGGCTATGCCGAGGACGCGATCGCGCGGACCTTGAAGCGCTATGACGTCATGCTTCAAACCGAGCACCCCACTCTGTACGAGGTTTTCAACGTCAACCAGCTCAGCGGAAACAATGGCACGGCTACCCGTAACCACGCATGGTCGGGCGGTCCTCTGTCACTCTTGTATATGTATAATGCGGGTATCCTTTCCACGGGCGCGGGATTTGAGACCGTTCGGATCAAGCCTTGCCTCGGCAATCTCTCCTCCGTCTCGGCATCGACCGATACGGTTCGGGGCGAGATCTCTGTGGATGCAACGAAAAACACTTTGCGCGTAACCGTTCCCGCAGGCTGTAAATCTGCCGAGATATGCGTTCCGAGACTGGAGCAGGCGACTACCGTTAAGCTTGGAGATGCTGTCGTTTATGCAAACGGTGCGGCTCAAAAGGCACTGCCCACAGGCGTTGCTTTTGCAGGTGAGGACGCGGGCTACGTCAATTTCACGGTCACCCCCGGCACCTACGACTTTACTATGAC
>JAZRGI010000222.1:0-7239 GCA_045644105.1 Eubacteriales bacterium
ACCCAAGTGGAAAATACAAAAAAAAACAAAAAACCCGCCGCACCGACCTTGGTGCGCCTGCTATTTATGTAAGAGGTTCCCTCAATCCGCTTAAGACGAGTGCTCTCATTCGTGAAAGAAAAAAGTTGAAAAAGTTTTAAAAAAGCTCTTGACAAAAATCGCCAAATGGAGTATAATGTTTAGCGGTTAGCAAATGCTAACTGCATGATCGAGCGATGGCTCCAACCAAAAAGGACGGGGCATCGGTGGAAAGGAAACTTTGCATGAAAACCTTAAAGCAGGTGAAAATCGGCGGAACCGCAAGGGTTGTCCGTTTGCACGGTGAGGGCGCATTGAGAAGGCGCATCATGGATATGGGAATTACGCGCGGTGTCGAGGTCTACGTCCGCAAGGTCGCTCCTCTGGGCGATCCCATTGAGGTGATGGTGCGTGGTTACGAGCTTTCGTTGCGCAAGGATGATGCGGATATGATTGAGGTTGAGTAATCTCTCTTCACCGCCCGATTTTATTTTGTCAATGAGTTAGCATTTGCTAACTCCATAGAAAGGAAACCAAATACATGGCTTACAAAATCGCCCTTGCGGGCAATCCCAACTGTGGAAAGACGACACTGTTTAACGTGTTGACCGGCTCCAACCAATTTGTTGGCAACTGGCCCGGTGTTACGGTTGAGAAAAAAGAGGGAAGACTGAAAAAGCACGACGACGTGATTATCACCGACCTTCCCGGTATCTACTCGCTTTCTCCCTACACGCCAGAGGAGGTGGTTGCGCGAAATTATCTGGTTGGTGAGCGTCCCGACGCCATTCTGAATCTGGTGGACGGAACCAATCTGGAGCGCAATCTCTATCTGACAACGCAGATGATAGAGCTTGGTATACCGGTCGTCATTGCCATCAATATGATGGACGTGGTGGAAAGAAACGGCGACACGATTGATATTGACGGGCTTTCAAAGGCGCTTGGTTGTCCCATCGTCGAGATCTCTGCCTTAAAGGGAACCGGCGTTATGGAGGCTGCCGAGGCGGCACTTGCCGCGGCAAAGGAAGGAAAGGCACGCAAGGTCAGCCACCATTTTTCGGGACCCGTCGAGCACGCATTGGCACACATCGAGGAGGTGACGGTGCACGATCTCCCTCCCACACAGCAAAGATGGTATGCCGTTAAGCTGTTTGAGCGTGACGTGCGTGTCAGCGAGCAATTGCAGCTTCCCGCCGGGGTGATTGAACATATTGAGCAGGATATTGATGCGGCGGAGCGCGAGATGGACGACGATGCTGAGAGCATTATTGCCAACGAGCGCTACGTATACGTTGCCAATCTTCTCAAATCCTGCTATACAAAAAAACATATCGGCAGATTGACTACCTCCGACAAGATCGACCGTGTTCTGACCAACCGTTGGACGGCTCTGCCCATTTTTGCGGCAATCATGTTCTTGGTCTATTTCGTTTCGGTGACGACCGTTGGCGGCTTCATTGGCGAGTGGACTACCGACTCGTTGTTTGGCGACGGTTTTTGGTTGTTTGGTAAATGGGTACCGGGCATTGGCGTTTTTGTTGGCAACGGCTTGCAGGCAATCGGTTGTGCTCCGTGGCTTGAGAGTCTGATTCTGGAAGGAATCATCGGCGGCGTAGGTGCGGTGTTGAGCTTCGTTCCTCAAATCTTCGTATTGTTTATTTTTCTGTCCTTTTTGGAGGCATGCGGCTATATGTCGCGTATTGCCTTCGTTCTGGACCGTATTTTCCGTCGTTTCGGTCTTTCCGGAAAATCCTTTATCCCGCTTCTGATCGGTATCGGATGCAGTGTGCCGGGCATTATGGCGAGCCGAACCATTGAAAACGAGCAGGATCGCCGCATGACAGTCATCACAACCTCTTTTATTCCCTGTGGTGCAAAGCTTCCCGTCATTGCTCTGATCACATCCGCGTTGTTCGGCGGCTCCGAAAGCGGATGGTGGGTTGCTCCCCTGTGTTACTTCATCGGCATTGTGGCGGTGGTGATTTCGGGTGTGATCCTCAAGAAAACACGTTTGTTTACCGGAGAAATGACGCCCTTTGTTATGGAGCTTCCGCCCTATCATATGCCCACCCTCATCAATCTTTGGCGAGCGGTGTGGGAGCGCGGTTGGTCCTTTATTAAGAAGGCGGGTACGATCATTCTGCTCTCTACGGTTGCCATTTGGCTCGGTACGAAGCTTGGAAGTGTCGACGGCAATTTTGGTTTGTATTTGGAAATGCCGAATGGTGGAAAGAGCGTTTTGGAAATGATCGGCGGTTTCATTGCATGGTTGTTTGCACCGCTCGGTTTCGGCGATCCCACGGCATCGGTTGCCACGTTGATGGGTTTGCTTGCAAAAGAAGAGATTGTTGCCGTGTTCGGTGTTACCAACTTTGCCGGCATTGGCAAGCTTGCGGGTTTCTCCTTCTTGGTATTCAACCTGCTTTGTGCGCCCTGTGTTGCCGCAATGGGAGCCATCCGACGTGAGATGAACAACGCAAAATGGACAGCGTTTGCCATTTCTTACCAATGCGTATTTGCCTATGCGGTATCCTTGATGATCTATCAGATCGGACTTTTGTTTGTTGGTGCGGGCAGCTTTTTGGGAGCGCTTGCGGCATTTGCTTGTCTTGGTTTGTTTGCTTTCTTGCTTTTCAGACCGCATTCGGCGACTGCTAAAAAGTCCAACCGACCGGAATAAAGAAGGGTGGTTTGCAAGATGCTTACATGGTTGCAGATGAACGGCGGAACGATTGCCGTTGGTGTGGTTCTGCTTACGTTGCTTGCCGTTATTTTTCGTCACGTGATCAAAGAAAAGAAGCGCGGCGGATGCGGTTGTGGATGCGGCTCCTGCGCGATGCGTGACCGTTGTCATCCAAATTCGGAAGAGAAATGAATCTATCGGGGATTCCGTGCGGTGTCCCCGATTTATTTTCATTATGCTTTCAAAATGGTTTGGGATATCCAAAAAGTGCTTGCAATTTTTTTGAAATGTGGTATAATAGTCTTATCGGCAAGGGCTTTGTTTGCCGGATAAAAAGAGAAAAGGGGTTGTATATCGACATGAAAAAGAGTCGTTTGCTTGTTTTTGTACTCTCGTTGATATTGATACTTGGTTTACTTCCCGTTGGCGTGGTTGCAGAGGATGCGACGTTTGATTCCTATTACTGTCGCAGTGCGTTGGCAACCATGCCAAACTCTGTTGCGTTGCTTTATGCTTACGATCAGATCGTTGCGGGCGTGGAGGCATCCTTGGGTGAAATCAAGGTTTATAACGATACCGATCCCATCACCGCGGACGAGGTGAGAATGGTGATTGATGCATATCGCCGCGATCACACCGAGCATTTTTGGTTTGGAAATCAGTATACCATGTCCTACAACTCGACCTCCGTATTGCGAGTGGTTCCGACCTACATTATGGAAGGCGAGGCGTTGGTACAGGCGAGGTTGTTATTTGATGCGGCACTGGAGTCTATGGTTGCGGGCATTACCGATGCAATGAGCGAATTTGAATGCGAGTTGATACTGCACGACCGACTTGCCGGAGCGGTGACCTACGTTGATTCCGATAATGCTCATAACGCATACGGCGCATTGGTGGAAGGAAAGGCGGTTTGCGAAGGCTACGCAGAGGCACTTCAGTGCTTGCTTCACCGCGTGGGAATTCAAAGCCTGATCGTTTTGGGAAGCAGTGTCAATCCTTCCACCGGTACACCGGAGGGCCATGCGTGGAATATGGTGCGCATAGACGGGAAATACTATCATACCGACCTGACGTGGAACGATCAGGGCAGAATGGTGTATCATGCGTATTTCAACCAAACGGATCTGGTGATACGTGAGGATCACGAGATCACACCCACCAATTTCGCGCTCCCCGTATGCAACGCTCAAACGGCAAACTATTTTGTGGTCAAGGGCGGTCTGTTAACCGAATATAACTTAGATATGATTGCCGAACTGTTGAAAAACAACGATTTGTCGGTCAGTCTTTATTTGAACGTTGACGTGGATACCTTCATTGCCTGGTACCGCGAACATATTTCCGAAATTGTCAAAAAGGTGGGAGTTAGCGGAAGCTATTCCTACAGCATGATGGGCTTGGGCAGAGAATACCGTCTTGACATTGAAGTGTGCAGACACACCTCGTTGCAGTCGGTTCCCGCACTTGCCGCCACCTGTACCGAGAACGGAAACCGAGCATATTTTGTGTGCAGTTGCGGAAAATGGTTTGAGGATAACAAAGCCGAGCGGGAGATCTTCTTTCACGACGGTGTCGTCATTTATTCGCAGGGACACCAATGGAGCGAGAAGATCGAGAACGAGGCACATCTGAAATCCTCTGCAACCGATTGCAGAAGCGGAAGCCAATATTGGTATGATTGCGCGGTGTGTGATACTATTAGCGACCACGCCTATTTTGACGACGGAAGGGTTGGGGATCACGTTTACTCCGATCAATGGAGTCAGGGAGATAAAACGGGACATTGGCACACTTGTCTGTATTGTGATGCACATGATACGGTGAAGCCGCATACCCCGGGTTCTGATGCCACCGATCGGGCACCGCAACTTTGCACCGTGTGCGGATACGAACTGAAGCCCTCGTTAAAAGGTGACACGCAAACCGAGAAGCCGGGATCGCAAGTGTCGGGAAACGGTAGTGGCGAGATCACTCCGATGCTTGGGGGGTGCGTGATTTCGGTTGCCGACGTGAGCGTTGTCGGGCTTTCGGCACTCTTTTCATTGCTCATGCTAAAGAAAAAGAAAGACTGATGGAAATAAGAAAAAGAATCGGAGAAGTTCACTTCTCCGATTCTTTCGTTTATTGCTCGTCGTCCAGCTTGAGAACCGCCATGAACGCCTCGGGAGATACCTGCACCGAACCGAGCTGACGCATCTTCTTTTTGCCTTCCTTTTGCTTTTCCAAAAGCTTCTTCTTACGGGTGATGTCACCGCCGTAGCACTTGGCAAGCACGTCCTTGCGCATTGCCTTTACGGTTTCTCTTGCGATGACTTTCGATCCGATCGCCGCTTGGATCGGTACCTCAAAGAGTTGACGCGGGATATTATCCTTGAGCTTTTCGGCAATGCGGCGTGCGCGCGCGTATGCCTTTTCCTCGTGAACGATAAAGGAGAGCGCATCAACCTGCTCTCCGTTGAGCAGGAAGTCCAACTTGACCAACTTGGAAGGCTCATAGCCGTGCAGTTCGTAATCAAGTGATGCGTATCCGCGAGAGCGGCTCTTGAGCGCGTCAAAGAAGTCGTATATGATCTCGTTCAGGGGAAGATTATAGTGAAGCTCCACACGCGTGGGATCAAGATACTTCATGTCGATAAAGACACCGCGACGGTTCTGACAAAGCTCCATCAAACCACCGACGTACTCGACGGGGGTAATGATATTCGCTTTTACGAGCGGCTCATAGGCAACCTCGATCGTGTCGGGCGCGGGGTAGTTGGAGGGGTTGTCGATTATGACGGTTTCGCCGTTTTTTAACTTGATCTCATAGATAACACTGGGGGCGGTGGTGATGAGGTCGAGATTGAATTCGCGCTCCAGCCGTTCCTCAATGATCTCCATGTGCAACAATCCCAGGAATCCGCAACGGAAGCCAAAGCCGAGCGCGATCGACGTTTCCGGCTCGAATATAAGCGCCGCGTCGTTGAGCTGCAGTTTTTCCAGTGCCTCACGCAGATCCTGGTAGCGCGCACCGTCGGCGGGATAGATACCCGCGTAAACCATGGGATGCACCGCCTTGAAGCCGGGCAGAGGCGTTTGGGTGGGGTTTGAGAGCAGGGTAACGGTGTCACCTACGCGGGTATCACTGATGCTTTTGATCGAGGCGGTGATATATCCAACCTCGCCTGCGCGCAAGCACTCGCATTTTTTGAGCCCGAAGGGCTCCATGGTTCCAACGTCTACGACGTCAAATACCGCGCCCGTGCTCATCAACTGAATGCGGTCGCCGCTCTTAACGCTTCCGTCTATGACGCGGACGTTGACAACGACGCCGAGATAGCTGTCGTAATAGGAATCGAAGATCAGTGCCTTCAAGGGGGCGTTCTCGTCACCGTCGGGGGAGGGGATATCGCGGACGATGGCTTCCAGAACGTCTTCAATGTTCAGTCCCGTCTTTGCCGACACCGCGGGGCACCCCTCTGCCGGAATGCCGATAACGTCTTCGATCTCCGTACGGCACTTGTCAATATCGGCGGACGGCAGATCGATTTTGTTGACCACGGGAATGATCTCCAGATTGGCGTCAACCGCAAGGTAGGCGTTTGCCAAGGTCTGTGCCTCGATGCCTTGCGTAGAGTCTACCACAAGCAATGCTCCGTCACAGGCGTTGAGCGAGCGGGAAACCTCGTAGTTGAAGTCTACGTGACCGGGAGTGTCGATCAGATTGAAGGTGTATTGTTCTCCGTTTTTGGCAAGGTATTCGAGCTTTACGGCACGCGCCTTAATAGTAATGCCGCGCTCGCGCTCGAGATCCATGTTGTCGAGGATCTGCTCCTCCATGTCGCGCTTGGCAACGGTTTGCGTCTGCTCAAGAATGCGATCGGCGAGCGTAGATTTGCCATGGTCGATATGTGCGATGATTGAAAAGTTTCGAATGTGATTTTGACGTTCGGATTTTTGCACGTTTTAGTCCGTACCTTTCATGAAAAATAGAGCCCGAAATGTTCGGTTCGTGAATTCTTTAATATTATACATTATACAATAAAAAATTCATTGTGACAAGTGCTTTGCAATGTTTTTTTCTTACAAAAACAAAAAAAGAATTTTTGATAGCAATATTTGTCTGCAAAAAAGCAAAATATATCTTGAATAAGCGCTGGAAATGATTTATACTGTATTGTAAAATAGAATGTATATTCTAAATTAAAACCGAGAACGAACCGAAGTGGCGCGCGGCAATGAATCGCGGGCATACGGAAAGGACGGATCCTATGAAAAAAATGAGAATGGCAGTGGTTGGCTACGGTGGCATGGGCGGATGGCATGTAAGAAACATTTTGCAAAGCGACGTTTGCGAGCTTGCCGGTGTTTACGATATTTCCAAAGAAAGAAACGAACATGCAGAGAGCCGCGGTATCCATGCTTATGCATCCTTTGAGGAGCTTTTGGCAGATCAATCGGTAGAACTGATCACAATTGCAACACCGAACGATGTGCATGAAGAGATCGCGATTGCTGCTATGAATGCAGGCAAACACGTTATTAGCGAAAAG
>JAZRGI010000223.1:0-4474 GCA_045644105.1 Eubacteriales bacterium
GTCCCTTGACTTCGATCTTAACCTGTCCGTTGCGAGGATAGTCGGTGCTTTGGCGGCAGGTGATCTCACCGTCGCAGAGCGTAGACTCGGTGTACTGATTGACAAAAAGTGTATCTCCGTCGCGGCCGTAGACGTAATTGCCGAGCGACGAGAGCAAGCGGTTGATGTTGGGAGGACAACAAGAACAACTAAACACCTTTGGGCGTTTGGTGATCGGGAAACGGCGCTTGGCATCGCCCCACTCGTTATGAATGGCGGCATCAAAACGTTCGCTCAAGTTGATCTCCAACGCATTTTCATAGAAGAACGAATCACCGCTAATCGAAACTCCCGACAAAACGCCGTTGTAAAACGCGCGCTCGACCACGTCGGCATATTCGGCTTTATTTTCAAGCGCAAGCATGGCGTTTCCAAACAACATCAATGCAATCGAAGCGCAGGTTTCGGCATAAGAGGTGTCGTTGGGAAGGTCGTAAGCATGGGTAAACGCCTCGCCGATGTAGGTCGATCCAACGCCTCCCGTGATATACATTTTGCGATCCACTACGTCGCGCCACAGGGTTTTGCAAGCATCGATCATCGCCTTCTCCCCCGTATGCAGTGCAAGATATGCCATACCGACGTAAAGATAGAGAGCGCGCACGGCGTGTCCTACCGCCTCGGTCTGCTCACGCACGGGAAGATGCGATTGAATATACCGACCACTGACGGGTTCCTTGACGCAACCGCGTTGATCAATGAAGAACTGCGAAAGCTCCAAGTACTTTTTCTTACCGGTATAACGATACATTTTTACCAACGCAAGCTCGATCTCCTCGTGTCCCGGTGTGACGAAGGCGGCACTGCCCTCCTCCACGAATACCCGATGAATGCAGTCGGCATATTTTTCCATACAGGTAAGAAAGCGCGTCTTACCGGTTGCCTCTGCATACGCAACAGCCGCCTCCATCAAATGTCCCGCACAGTAAAGCTCGTGATTATGGCGGTTTTGCCAACGTTTTTCGGGAGCAACAACGGTATGAAAAATATTAAAATATCCATCCTCGCACTGATTCTTTTCGATCAGATCAACAAGGTCATCCATAATCTTCTCAAGCTCGGGGGTGGGATGCTTTTTGAGCACGTAGGCAACGCCCTCTGCCCATTTGGCGACGTCACTCTCCCAAAAGAAGTGCGGGCGAATCGGATCTCCCTCGCGGTAATCAAATCGAAAAGCATCAAAACGTCCGGTTTCCAAAAAACGGTCGTAAACCGCATTGATCGTGACGAACCGATTCAATTCCTGCTTCTCAAAAGCAAAGCCGCCCTTCATATCTACTTGCTCATAGGAATAGAGTTTCATAACAATTGACCTTCCTTTTCTGTATTTTTCAATTGCGTATTGCATTTTTGTCTTTTTTATTATATAATATCCGTAAGGGATTGTCAATTCCCAAAATGCGACATGAGGTAAGAAAATCCGATATGAGTATTTTGCAAAATCCAAACGTGGAATTCGTATACGCAGGTCTGTTTCAGAGAAAGGGCGAATGGATCCACCCCGAAAGAACCGAATGCACCTATGAGATCATATACGTCACCGCCGGCGAGATCTTTCTGGAGGATGGCGGCAAGGAGCATCATCTGACACCGGGACAGTTGTTGATCCTCCCACCCAACCGCACGCATCGCGGAACCAAACCAAGCAACGACGTCGGCTTTTATTGGGTTCATTTCCGTCTGCATGGAGAGTTGCCGTTTGAAACCCGTTTTTTCTCACACCCGGAGAGAACGTCACTCTTTCGCGAATTGCTTCACTACAACAATCTCCCCACAGTCGACTCGGATCTGGTAAACGCCCTGCTTTTGGAGCTTCTTGCCCTGCTCGCGCATCTCTCGGGAAGAGAGCAAAATCACTATGATGAAAAGGCGGAGCGCATTTACGAATGGACGCGCATCCACGCCGTTGCCGGTACCACCGTAAAACAGATCGCCGAGCGTTTCGGCTACTCGACAGATCACGTCACGCGCATCTGCAAAAAAACATACGGGATCGGCGTGCGCGAGTTGATCGACCGTTTTCTCATCGCCCGTGCAAAAGAGTTGCTTTGCAACACCGATAAGTATGTAAAGGAGATCGCCGCCGAACTGAATTTTCCGAACGACAAGGCGTTCATCGGCTTTTTCCATTACCATGAGGGCATCTTTCCCTCCGAGCTAAGACAACGACTTGGAAAAACCCACATGAACAGTCGTTAAACGGAAAAAATCCCCAAGTCAATCGGCAACTACCGTGGCTTGGGGATCTGTATTTTGCATTTAAAGATACTTGGTATACGCCGAAAAAGCCGACGGAATGGCGTAGTCGCGGTGCAGATCATCGTTTTGTACCAGAAGCAGATCGGGTGTTCCACGCTTACCGTCAAACTCGGGCGTTACCGTCACCGCGTATGCCTGCATATGCCACTCCACGTGGGTGAAGATATGCTTGGCATCCTCCAGTCGCTCCACGCGCAAAGGATCAAATCCCATCGAACGGATCAGATCGGGAAGCTCTCTCTCGTCGATCCGCCCACCGGCGTTCGGCAGCTCGTAAAGCCCTGCCAAAAGCCCTTTTGGCGGACGCTTGCGCAATACGGTTCGGTTGCCGTCGCGAATGATCAACACCGTCATCTCTTCGATACGGCGCGGTCTTTTGGCGGCGCGCACCGGCAGATCGTTGGTAAGCCCCTCCTCTGCGGCAACGCACACCTCTCGCATGGGGCAGACGTTGCATCGCGCCTCTCCGTTGGGAACACAGACCGTTGCGCCAAGCTCAATGAGCGCCTGATTAAAATTGCCCGCATCGGTCGGGATCAGAGGAAGGAGCGCCTCACGGTAATTCTTTTTGGTGGTTGGATCGGCAATATCGGCATACGAGCCGCTCAACCGCGACAGAACGCGCAGAACGTTGCCGTCCACGGCGGGAACACGCACGTCGTAGGCGATCGAGGCTATGGCACCCGCGGTATATTCACCAATTCCCGAAAGCTTTAAGAGCGCATCGTAATCCGACGGCATCCGACCATCCAAAAGCTCCACCACTTGCCGCGCTGCCTTCTGCAAATTCCGTGCGCGACTGTAGTAGCCGAGTCCCTCCCAAAGCTTCATCAATCGCTCCTCGTCAAGCTCGGCAAGATCAAAAACGGTGGGACAGGTAGCCAAAAAGCGCTCGTAATAGGGCTTCACCGCCTCGACACGCGTTTGTTGGAGCATGATCTCGGACAACCATATCCGATACGCGTCCTTGTTGGCGCGCCACGGGAGGTCGCGTCTTTCCTTACGATACCATGCAAGCAATTGCTCGGTTTGTTCGTTTGTAAAAATACTTTGTAATTCTTTCATCATGTCAACAGGATCACTGCCGCCGTCTGCAAGACGACTGCAAAAAGATTGACGAACCAAAAATACCAATGCCGCGTTTTGTGGCGAAGCAGCTTCATGGCTCCGATCGCTCCGATCGCACCGCCCAAAAAGCCGACCGAAAGCAAGACCGACTCGGCGATCCGCCATTGTTTACGTTTGGACTTCCGCTTGTCGATGGCATACAGACAAAACGCAACCAAGCTCATCACGGCATAATATGACAGCAGATAGCTTCTCACACTACCCTCCGCGCTTCTTATCCGATGGGATGGCGTCCGCGAACCACCTCAAACGCCTCGCGTGCAACCGCAACCGTTTCGGCAATATCCTCCTCGGTGAGTGCGGCGTTGATGAAATGATTGTGGTGGTTGGTAAAGAAGACACCGCGCAAAACGCATTCGGCGATCCACTCCTGATGCAGTTTAAGCGAAGGATCGTCGGCAATGCGCAGATAAAAGAGCGAGGGCGCACCTGTAAAGTGCAGATCAAAGCCGTACTCTTCTGCGGCAGAGAGCAACCCCTTCTTGAGCAACTCGCCGCGCTCATTCAACAGACGGGGGGCGTCGATGCGCTTCATCTTTTCAATACAGGCAATGCCTGCGGCAAAGGGAACGGCGGAAAGCCAATACGAACCGGTATACGACATCGACGAAACGCTATTCTTGAGGAACTCCTTACCGCACAACGCACTGACGTTATAGCCGTTTGCGAGTGCCTTGCAGAAGCAGATAAGGTCTGCCTCAAAACCGAAGTAGTGATCTGATCCCGCAAGATCCAAGCGGAAGCCGGCACGCACGTCGTCAATGATCAAAACGCTTCCCTCCTCGGTGCATTTCTTGCGCACCTTCTGCCAGAAGCCATCGGCGGGAAATTGGTTATCCATAAAGTTGCCGTGCATATAGGGTTGCCCGATGACCGCCGCGATCTCGCCGCGATAGGTATCGAAGACCTCCTCCAACTGCTCGTAGTTGTTCCACTCAACGTAAATATTATGCATGACGTCTTCCTCGATAACGCCCGCATAGTCAATCTTCTGCGTCCACGGAGCGACACCGTGATAGTATCCCTTAAAAAACACGATCTTCTTACG
>JAZRGI010000224.1:0-2800 GCA_045644105.1 Eubacteriales bacterium
ACGCGAAGAATAAAATTCATTGAGCATTCATTCCAAGCCGAAAGGCGACAAAACGGAGCCGGATCGGTAAGCGCCAGTGCGTGACGTTCCGCCTCCTCCAAAAGAATCTGCTTAACCCTCTCCACGTCGGTGCCGTAGGCAACGCCGAAAGCAAAATCCACACGGCGCATCGCCTGCGCCGAAAGATTGGTGACGGTGTCCCCCATCACGGTTCCGTTCGGAATGATGGCAACCTTGTTGTCGGGCATGGTGAGCTTGGTGTAAAAAACGCCGACGTCGGTCACGCTCCCCGACCTACCGGCAACCTCAACGAAGTCACCCACACGGAAGGGACGGAACAGAAGGATCATAATCCCGCCCGCGATATTGCCGAGCGCACCCTGCAAAGCGAGACCAATGGCAACGCCCGCCGACGCAATGACGGCAATGACCGATGCAGCGGGAACGCCGAGGATAGCGATGATCACTACCGACAACAATGCGTAAAGCGCCGCAGATACGAAATGCAAAAGCACCGTAACCGTCGTCTTGTCGTTTCGTTCGGCAAACCGTCGGCTTTTTAACAGCTTGATCGTCCACTTGATGACAATCCTGCCGATGACCAACACCGCAAAGGCAATCAAAAGCTTTTTCCCGAAACCGATCGCCCATACGATCAGTTCATTTAAAAATTCCTGCACCGTCATAGAATTTCTCCCTTTTTGTGCAAATACATTATAGCACATTTCCCGATTTTACGGGAAGGTGTTGCGTGAGTATTCACATTTTTTTTACAGAATTGAATTTTGTGTCTGCGCACTTGCCTTTTTCGTTTTTCCGTAGTATAATATATACAAGAATCGCGAAAGGAGAGGCAACTATGAAACAACGTTGTGAGCAGTGTCCGCGCAAATGCGGCACCGACCGTGAACAAAAGGTTGGTTTTTGCGGCGTGCCGTGGGATTTTGGCGTAGCAAGAGCCTCCCTGCACCAATGGGAAGAACCCTCGATCAGCGGTTCTCAAGGATCGGGAACCATCTTTTTTACCGGTTGTAACCTGCGTTGCGTCTTCTGCCAGAACCGCGAGATCAGTCTTGGAAAAAACGGTGGACGTATCCTATCTGCCGAACAATTGGAGGCGCTCATGCTCCTTCTTCGCGACAGAGGCGCACACAACATCAACCTCGTCACCCCAACGCCCTACGCCGAACAGTTGATACCGGTTCTGCAATCGGTAAAACCGCGCCTCAAAATCCCCGTTGTCTACAACTGCGGCGGATACGAGAGTGTCGAAACCCTGCGTGCGCTTGACGGTCTTATAGATATTTATCTTCCCGACGTCAAATATCACTCCTCCGAGCTTTCCTCGCGCTACTCCTCCGCTCCCGACTATTTTCCCACCGCAATTGCGGCATTGGAGGAAATGTTGCGCCAAACCGGAACGCCGCAGCTTGACGACGCGAGACTTCTGACACGCGGAACCGTGGTACGACACTTGGTGCTTCCTGCCTGCCGCAAGGATTCGATCGACTTGCTCTCTCTGTTGGCACAACACTTTGGCAGTGATCGTTTTTTGCTTTCTCTGATGAGTCAATACACCCCCGATTTTGCAAAGAACGTCCCCTATCCCGCTCTGCACCGCCGTATCACGAGCTTTGAATACGACGCGGTATTGGCACACGCGTGTGCGCTTGGTTTCGTCGGCTACTTTCAGTCGCGCGCTTCTGCCACCGACAGCTATACACCGAATTTTGACGATGGAGATCTGTTGCGCGATCTGTTATAAAAGACCTTTGTACATACAAAAAAGAGGCACGTACCACCAAAAATCGGTGATACGTGCTTGCTTTTTCATTTCAATCCGCCCAAAACCTCAAGCAGCTTGAAACGGACACGGTAGACCGGACGGTCGGATGCGGTAATGATTTTGTATTGAGAAGGTGTCATCCCAACCGCAATAAAGGCGTCCTCGGCGCTCTCGGTGTCAATGCTTGCACTCCCCATACAAAGCGGCGGAAACAAACAACACCACCAATTCTGCCCCACTGCATCACCGATACAAACGCGCATCGAAAGATACGTACCCGACGGAAAGCAAAAACCATCGTAGTCGCGCTCGGGATACTCCTCGTCGTCAAGCGCCAACGTCACCCGATCGCTCCTGCCTGCTTCGGTGATCACCGCCTCTGCCGCCGCGCGCACGTCCTCAAACGCCGCCTCAAGTGTTTCTCTCGCTTCGTCCTGTGTCGCACAGGTCGATAGAATCGGCGTCGTCACCTCCAACACCGCGTCCCGCACCTTCAACTTCAGTGCCTGGTCTTCCTCACTGTCCGAATTTGCAATGACGTGCAGTCTGACAACGGTGTCGTAAATATCTGCCTCCCCATGCACGGGAAACAACCCGACCACCAAAAGCGCTGCACAAATCATCAGTGTTGCGGTAAGTATTCTTTTTTGCATAATCAAAAACCTCCCTTTCGGTATTGTTGCTATCATCATTTCCGTAAGAGAGGTTTTTTATTCACTTCAGATCAAGAAAATCAATGGCGGAAACGATTTTTGTCATTGCTCCCTCCATATCGGCGGCTTGCACCGTGCATCCCGCCGCCTTTTTGTGTCCTCCGCCGTCAAAACGCGCGCAAAGTGCGGCAACATCATAAGTACAGGACGAACGTGTCGACACACGAAAAACGCCTTCCGTCCCCGGTTGACGGATCGAAATCGCAACACATACGCCCATCAACGAACGCGCGATCTCCACCAAACCGTCAAGATCGGTATCCGAAAGTCCCAACGCGACCTTCAATGCATAGGGGAATGT
>JAZRGI010000225.1:0-7474 GCA_045644105.1 Eubacteriales bacterium
CAGTAATACCACGCACCGCTATTGCCCTGCACCGCCTCTCCCGCAAGGGTTGCCATCGGCATCGTGTCGGGATCGCATTCTCGCAACACCAAGATCAGACGGATCGCCTCCCCGATGCCGAGATCGGTTTTAACCGATGCAACGGCAATTCCCGTCACGCGAAGAAGAGCGGCAAAATCCATTGCACGGCAGGATCTTGCAAAGGCTCTCAAGAAGAGCTTTTGCGCATCAAGTCTGCCGAGATCGGCGTTGGCATATCCCGAACGGTAGCGCACCAATTGCTCTGCCTCTTCCCCCGTCAGGTGTCGCAGTCCCTTTGGAAGCCGCACCGTCAAGCCCTGCGCCTCGTCGGTATAGGACATCTCGCAGGGAATCTCCACGTCCACACCGCCAACGGCATCCACCACGCGGCGAAGTGCCGAAAGATCGAGGACGACAAAATAATCGATCGGCACGCCGAGCGCCTCCGAAAGCAGTGTTTTGACACCATTCTCGCCAAGCGCGCGTTTAGCACCGTTCAGTTTTTTATAATCGCGATCTGTATAGTTTGCGTAGGTATCACGCGGTATTTGCAATACACTTGCCTGTTTTGCCGTTTCGTTGACCGTGACGATAAAAATACTGTCGGTCAATCCCGCGGCTCTGTCGCACCCCATGACGAGAAAGCGCAGAACGCGGTCGGTTGCGGTCGACGTCGGCTCGGCGTCCTCCTGCAATTGCGTGTTGTTATGCTCCCTGTGCGTTGCCGAGATCGGCATCAGGCAGAGTGTAAGTGTGAGCATTGTGACAAATATCGCCTTCCAGAACTTCATGATCCTACCCTACTTTCTTTTAATATGTAGAAAAGGTAAAATCAGCGATCCCGGCGGTTCTCTTTTGCGTACAATCCGCCCCGTCAGGCGTTTGCCGCGATCCTTTGCGCAATCAACTCGTTGCGCGCGCGGTTGGTATCCTCGGCAATTGCCGTTCCGTCCGCCAACAGGTCACGCATGGTCAGGTCGTATGAAAGAATCAACGTATCGCGCAAAAGCGCCTCTCTTCCCGCTTTGTCCATTGCCTCGGGATCGGCACCGAAAAAGTATCTGCGCAAAAGCACACAACCATCAAAGGTGCGCGACTCGTCAATGTAGTCGGCAAGATAGATCAACTTTTCGGAAAGTGTCATGCCCGCGTGTCCCGTGGTGTGCCAACGCACCGCACTGACAATGTCGGGATCGTCAAAATCCGGCATCTCTCTTGCGATGCGAAGCGATGCCGTGAGCGCATGGAAGGTTTTGGGAGAAAGGAAGAACGACGCGTCCGGCTCTATGCCGCAATTTCGGCAATAGGCGGCGTGTTCCTCGATGCTCCACTCCTTTGTCAAGTCGTGTAAAAGTGCCGCGGCGCGAAGCTTCAAACTCATTTCGGGGCAATAAAACGTCGCAAGTTTTGCCGCCATCACTTCTACTGCCGCCGTGTGGCGGAAGCGTTTGGGCGACATCTGCCCCATCACCTGCTCGCGCAATTGATCCAATCTTTGTTCGGTAATCTCTTTCATTATACCGTCATTTCCTTTTTTTCAAACGTATAAACCTTTGTCTTGAATGTATTTTTCTACCACGGGAGGCACCAGAGTGGCGATCGACTCGCCCTTTTTCACCCGCTCGCGAACCTCGTGAGAGGACAACTCCAACGGCTCGGTGACAAGCTTGCGCACGACCTTACCGTAATTTTGATGGTATTGGGCAATTTTGGCAATGATCTTCTGATCCAGCGAGCGGTCGTTGTCACGTCGGATGTAGACGGGATACGAGAGCTTGAAGATCTCCTCGGGCGCGCGCCATGTATCGAGCGTCAACATCATATCGGTGCCGCAGAGCAGAAAAAGTCTGCGATCCTCGCCCGAAAGCTCGCGCAACGTGTCCACCGTGTAGCTTCTGCCACCGCGCGCGATCTCCATATCACTGACGTAAACGCCCTCCATGCCCGCAAAAGCAAGACGCGTCATAGCAAGACGATCCTCTGCCGATACCTCTACCTCCAACTCCTTGTGAGGAGGGAGCGCCGTGGGAATGACGTAGAGAATATCCAACCACATCTGCTCCATAAAGGTCTTTGCCGCCAACAGGTGTCCGTTGTGCGGGGGCGAAAAGGTGCCGCCGTAAATACCGATGCGTATCATGCTTTGGGCAGTTCGATGGTGGGTTTCTTCTCGGAGGCGCGGTACAGAACGATCTTCTTACCCGTAACGGCAACCGCCTCGGCATCAAGCGCCTCGGCAAGTGCGTCAAGCACCTCTCTGGGAGATGCGCCACTGTTTTCCAGAACGTGCAACTTGATCAATTCTCTTGCCTCAAGCGCGTCCGAAAAGGTTTTCAACATATTTTCATTGAGTCCGCCCTTGCCGATCTGCATGATGGCGGGCAATTCGTTTGCAAGCGAGCGCAAATAGGCTCTTTGCTTGGATGTGATCATATCAGAAGGCCCTCTTTCTGTTTTCGTTTGTGTTTTTGATTCTCAATCGCGGACCCAACCCTCGCGCGTCAACACATCGTACATCTCATGGCATACACCGGAGATCACGCGGACATACTGCTTTTGATTGAGAAAGATATTGAGTGTGATCTGATCGCCGAGAATAACCGACGTAACGTTTTCCCGTGTCAGTTCGAGGCGATGCTCTCCCTTATCCAAAGAAAGCAGGATCAATTGATCGTCGGTCAACAAAAAATATCCGCCAACCGTTCCGTCCTTGACGGTGAAGCGCACGCGCTCATCGATGAGAAAGGGTTGTTTGATCGCTTCTTTGGCTTTGGTATAGGGCTTTTCCTCTCGGTACAAAAGAATCGGAATGACGACCGACGCAACGATGACAACCGAGGCACCGACGATGACGCCGATCTTCCAACCGGCAAAAAGCGCGGTGACAAGTCCTACAACGATACCGATCAAGGTCGACATGGTACGCGTACCCGAGGAAAGATAAAAATCCAAAAAATTCATAACTTTATTACGTTGTTCCGTTTAAATAGATTCCTTTAATGCCTGTGCAAACAGAGCGATTGCCTTGCCTCTGTGAGAAACGGCATTTTTCTCGGCGGGCGTCAGTTCGGCAAAGGTCTTTGCAAGTGGCTCATAGTAGAATAAGGGATCGTAACCAAAGCCACCGTTGCCGTGATAGCTGTCCAGAATTCTGCCGCGTGCCTCGCCGCGCACGGTGAATTCCCTGCCGTCCGGAAGAACGCAGGCAATGGCGCAAACGAATGCACCGCCGCGATCTTCCGGCGCGACTCCTTGCAGATTGTGCAAAAGAGCTTGGTTGTTGCCCTCGTCGTCGTGGTCGCCCGCATAGTTGCAACGTGCGGCATAACGCGCCGAATAGATGCCGGGCGCACCGTCCAGAACGTCTACGGTAAGTCCCGAATCGTCGCCCACGCCGATATATCCGCTCCCTGCGGCGGCACGCGCCTTGATGAGTGCGTTCTCCTCAAAGGTGTTGCCGTCCTCCTCGATCTCACCGTAAATACCGACGTCATCAAGCGAGAGGATCTCCACCGTGGGAAAGGACTCGGACAAAAGGGTTTTTAATTCCTTGATCTTTTTCTGATTTCTTGATGCAAGTACGATCTTCATAAGCATTCCCCTTGCATTCTTACTCAAACAGCGCACTGACGAACTCTGCCTGATCAAATTCCTGCATATCGTCGATCTTTTCGCCAACGCCGATAAATTTGACCGGAATATTCAATTCCTGGCGGATCGAAATGACGATACCGCCCTTTGCGGTGCCGTCCATCTTGTTGAGGATCAAGCCGGTGAGTGCTGCCGCGTTTTTGAATTCCTTCGCCTGCGAAATGGCGTTTTGTCCCGTGGTTGCGTCAAGCACCAAGAGGTTTTCGCGCGCAACGCCGGGAAGCTCGCGGTCGATGACTCGGTTGATCTTTGCAAGCTCGTTCATTAGGTTGGTCTTATTGTGCAGTCGTCCCGCCGTGTCGATGATGAGGACGTCAGCGTTCTTATTTTTTGCCGCGTGGCAGGCATCGTATACCACCGCCGCGGGATCGCTTCCCTCGTTCTGACGGATGAGATCGACCTTTGCTCTCTCGCACCATACGGCAAGCTGATCGATTGCCGCCGCACGGAAGGTATCCGCCGCCGCTACAACCACCTTTTTGCCGCTCTTGCGCAACTGATTGGAGATCTTACCGATGGAGGTCGTCTTTCCGACGCCGTTGACGCCGATGACGAGAATGACACTCGGCTTGGTATCAAGCTTCAGTGCCTCACCCTCGCCGATCATTCCTTCCAGAATGTTGCGCAGTGCATCGGTGACCTGCTCCTTTTCCTTGAGTCTTCCGTCCTTGATCTGCTCGCGCAACTCGTCCATGATGGTTTCGGTAGCATTGACACCGACGTCGGCACAGATGAGGATCTCCTCAAGCTCCTCCAACAGATCCTCGTCCACCTTGACAAAGTTCTTGAGCAGATCGTCGATCTGTCCGAAAATAGCGGTCTTGGTTTTGCCGAGGCTCTCCTTGACTCTCTTCCAGAAGGATTTCTTTTCCTTCTTCTGCTCTTCCTCGCCAAGCGGCTCCTCAACGGCTTCTTCAACCATTTCTTCTACCGCTTCTTCAACGGTTTCTTCTACCGCTTCTTCAACAGTTTCTTCTACCGCTTCTTCAACGGTTTCTTCTACCGCTTCTTCAACGGTTTCTTCAATAAATTCCTCTGTAGTCGGCTCTGCGGGTTGTTGTGTCAACTCCTGTGCAGGCGCGACCGGTTGGGTTTCGACATTGGAATCGGTATCTGCCTTCTTTTTCTTGGCAAACAGTTTATCCAAAAATGCCATTCCAATCCTCTCCTTCCTTCTTGGAAATATCGTTGGTATCCAGCATCAGTACCTTGGAAATACCGTGTTCCGGCATGGTAACACCGTACAGACGGTCTGCCGCCGCCATAGTACCGCGACGGTGCGTGATCATGATGAACTGCGTACCGTGCGAATAACGCTTGATGTACTGCGCAAGACGCTCGACGTTGACCTCGTCAAGTGCCGCCTCGATCTCGTCGAGAATACAGAACGGCGTGGGGTTGACTTGCAGGTTCGCAAAGAAGAGTGCAACACCGATAAAGGCTTGCTCTCCACCCGACAACTGCATCAGGCTCTTGATGATCTTTCCGGGAGGTGCCGCCTTGATCTCGATTCCGCTTTCCAACACGTTATCGGGATCGGTCAACGACAACTCTGCCGAGCCGCCTCCGAACAACTCGGAGAATACTCTGCCGAAGTTTTCGTTGATCTTATTGAACGAATCGACGAACGAGGTCTTCATCTCGACTTCAAGCTGCTCGATGATGCCCAACAGATCCTTGCGTGCCGCTTCGAGATCGTTGATCTGCTCGCTCATATGCTCGTAGCGAACTCTGACCTCCTCGTACTTGTTGACGGCGTCAAGATCGACACTGCCCATGACGCGAAGCTTGTTGCGGCACTCGGTTTGCAACGAGAGCATTTCGGGACGGGTTTCTTTGGTAATGGGAGGATAGCCCAGAGCCACCGCGTCGTTGCGCGTCAACTCATAGTCATCCCAAAGCTTGGTAGCAAGCTTATCCTGCGAATCGCGCAGGTTTGCAAGCTTTGCCTCACACTTGGTAAATTCACGGAATACCAGCTCTTTATGGTTCATGCGGTCGCGGAGCTTGGCGTTGAGATCGTTGAGCTTGCGCTCAAACTCAAAGTTGTCCTTCTCCACCTCGCCTCTCTTGCCGTTGAGCAACTCCAACTCGGCATTTGCCGCCGCAAACGCCTTGCGGTTGGCTTCCATAGCGACGCCTGTCATGCGGATCTGCTCTGCCTGCGTATTGATGCGGCCCGAAAGCACCATCATTTCCTGATTGAGCTTTTCGACGCGCTCTTCGGCAGATGCACGGAGCATATTCTCGGTTTCGATATCCTTTTGGGTTTCACTGATGCGAATGTAAAGTTCGGTCAGTTTGCGCGCGATCTCGTCACGGTGCAGAATGACCTCGCCTCTCTCCTCGCTCTTGCTCTGACGGAATGCCGAAAGCTCCTCGATGCGGTGGTGCAGGTTCTTTTCCTCGGCACCGAGCGCCTCGATATCCTCCTCGTAACGGAGTCTTGCCTCCTCGTATTCACGCATATCGGCTTTCAACTTTTCAAGAAGCGTGTTGTTGGCGTCAAGTTTTGCGCGCAACTGCTCCAACTGTCCGTTCTCGGTATTGCGCAGAACCGTGATCAATTCACGGCGATCCTCTGCCGAATACTTATTGTCCTCCAGCTCCTCCAACTGCTCTTGGAGGGCTTTCAGGCTCTTTTCGTACTTCTTTTGGTTTGCACGGCGCTCGTCCAACTCGCCCTCCAGTCGCTTGATCTCTCCCGTACGCGAGAGAATTCCGCTTCCGGTGCGGACAGAACCACCTGTAAACGAACCGCCTACGTTGATCTGTTGACCGTCCAGAGTAACGGCGCGCACACGGTAGTGCAGAGCCTTTGCCATGACGGTGGCGTGATCGATATTGTCAAAGACAACGGTTCTTCCGAGCAGCGAGGAAAGCACGTCAGAAAAGCGCTTGTCCGACGAAACGAGGCTATCGGCAACGCCGACGTAGCCCGCAAAGCCTGCCGCATCGGTCATCTCCTTGGTGGGAGCCGACGCACGCATCGACGTGAGCGGGAAGAAGGTTGCGCGTCCCGCCTCGCCCTTCTTCAGGGCAAACATTGCCGCCTTTGCGGTGGCTTCGTCCTCAACGACGATGTTTTGCAGGTTTGCGCCAAGCGCGATCTCGATAGCGGTAATGAAGCGATCCTCAACCGAAATCACCTTTGAAAGCGGGCCGTAAATCGTGCCGCAAGGTGCGCCATGCACGTCGGTGATGGCACCCTCCTCATATTTTTTCATGACGTATCGCACGGCGTTGGAGTAGCCCTCGAAATGCTCCTCCATCGATTTGAAGTTTGCGATGCGTTGTGCGATCGATTCGGCACGGAGGGTTTCGGAATTGAGGGTTGCCTCTGCCGCCTTCAACTCGGTACCTACCTTTTCGATTTTTTCCTCTGCCGCGGCGATCTGTGTATCGATCTGTGCGATCTCACCCTCATAGCCCGCAACCGTGCGCTCCTTTACGGCACACTGCTCGCCAAGCTCGTTTGAAATCCTGCGATAATTTTCAAGCTCACCGATTGCCGTACTGTTCTTATCGGTATCGGTATTCTTTGCATTTTCAAGCACCGAGATACGCACCTTGATGTCGACTGCCTCGTTCTCAAGCATACGGATATCCTCAAGCGCCTGCGCAACGACGTTTTCAAGTTGTCCCTCTTTTTGGGTGAGTGCCTTTTGCTCCTCGGTCAACTCGTTCTGCTCGGTGCAAAGATCGCTCTCCTTTTGTTGGAGCAGAGCGATCTTCTGTGCGTGCTCGGTTGCCGATGCAATCTCGCCTTGCAACGATTTTTCGGTGCTTGCGACACTGCCCT
>JAZRGI010000226.1:0-4586 GCA_045644105.1 Eubacteriales bacterium
GCGGCGGCAGATATGATAATCTTGTCGGTCTGTTCGACAAGAACGCAAAGATCTCGGGCGTCGGCTACGGTATGGGTGACGTAACGCTTGAAAACTTCCTCTACACCCACAACCTCGTTCCCGCATCGTTTGGATCGGGCGTCAAGGTTTTGGTAACGAGATTTGACGACGTTCCCTATGAAAACTATCTGAATGTATTGGATACTCTGCGTAACGCAGGCATCGTTTCCACCATCTATCTCGGCAGTAAGAAGTTTGGAAAACAGATCGACTACGCAGTAAAGGACGGATTCTCCCACATTATCGTCATGGGCGGCGACGAGCTTGCACGCGGCGTTGTTAAAATTAAGGATCTTAACAACCGCGAGGAGCGTGAACTGACTCTTAAAGAAGCAATTGCGCTACTCAAATAAGGACTTGCCGATGGAAATCATTCTTTTTGCGGTAATCTTCGGTTGCATCGGACTTGGTGTATGGCTTTCTCGCAAGATTCGCTCCAACGCCTTTTACAAAAAGAACACTCACTGTCCCCAATGCAACGAGCCGCTCGTCAGAACCAACGTCGCACTCTACAACGGCGACGTAGCCTTTTCGCGCAGACAGTTCGGGCGAGAGATGCGGCATGATTCCAATCAACAAATCCCTGCGTTGCGTTGCCCCAAGTGCGATTATAAGATTGCACTGGATCGCTATTGATCGGCAGACGCAACAACTAATCGAAATCGAACACACAAAAAATTGGAGTAATGAGTATGGCAGGAACAGAAACCACCGTAATTGATCTCAAATCAACCAGCGGTCGCATTCTCGGCGTTGACTTCGGCGATACCCGTACAGGACTTGCCGTTTCCGACGTCAGTCGCTTTTTGGCATCCGGCATCGGCTACGTGTCGCCCGGAGGAATCGAAAAAACGGTTGTCAAGGTTGCCGAGGTCGCACGCGAACAACGCGTATCGGCAATCGTCGTCGGGTTGCCCAAAAACATGGACGGTTCCGAGGGTTTCCGTGCCGAACGGTGCCGCGAATTTGCCGAAAAATTGCGTGAGGTACTGCAAACCGTACCCGTTGCAATGATCGACGAACGACTCACCACCATGTCGGCGTCGCGCTATCTGAACGAAACCGGTACGCGAGGCGCGAATCGCAAAGGTGTTATCGACACACTCTCGGCACAGATCATTCTGCAAAACGCGCTCGACCGTCTGAAAAACTGACGGAAGCGACCATTCTTTACAATCCGAAAGGACGATCATTCATGTCAACCCATCTTCCGCCTCCCCGTATTGCGGCGATCCACGATCTTTCATGCCTGGGCAGATGCGCGCTTACCGTCATTCTGCCAACCCTATCGGTCATGGGCTATCAGGTCGTTCCGATCCCCACCGTACTGCTTTCCACGCATACGGGAGGCTTTCGGGATATTTATATCCGTGATCTGACACAGGATATGGAGCAGATCACCCATCATTTTGCAAAGCTCGGCACGTCCTTTCGTGCCATCTACACGGGCTTTCTCGGAAACGCCGAACAGATTGAATCGGTAGGTGCTATCATTGATCGTTTCGGAACCGTCGCGGATGAGTCGGGCAACACGCCTTTGATCCTCATCGATCCCGTCATGGGCGACGACGGCACACTTTACAGTACCTATACCGACGAGTTAATGCACGGCATGAAACGCCTCACCAAACGCGCCACCGCACTGACACCAAATCTGACCGAAGCCTGCTTTCTGACCGACACGCCCTATCAGAACACCGCAAATATGTCCACCGTCGAAGCGCTTGCCTTTGCGGAAATACTTTTGCAAAAGCTAACGGAAATTACAACGGGGCGCATCGTCATAACCGGAATCCATCTGGAAAACGGCGACGTAGCCAATCTCGGACGCGACCTTGACGGCAAACGGTTCATCGTTCGCCGTCCTCACAACGGTTGTACCTATCCGGGCACGGGAGATCTATTTGCTTCGATCCTACTTGGAGAGCTCTTGCGCGACACACCTTTTGAACAGGCGTGTGAACGTGCGGCGGATTTTACGGGAAAGGTTATTCACCATTCGCTCGCGCTCGGCACCGAGCCACGCTACGGCGTTTCCTTGGAACAGGATCTGTGGAGATTGTCCGAACCTATGGAAAGGAATTGATCATCATGCCCTATTTTCGTTCGCAACGAATTGCACGGCGAATCGTAAAAGCTTCGTTGGCGCTATTCGGCGTCTTCATAAACGCCATCATCATATGGCGCGTATTTATCTCCGCCAATATCCCCAAAAGTATTGATGCACTCACGCCAAACGAACAACTTTCGGCAGCGTATGACAACCTGGGTGACGGGTTGGAGTTTTTGTATCAGGATCAGCTCTCTCTGACCTACGGAAAGGACTCCAAAGGTTATTTCGGAGTGCCCGATTTTGTTTTCATTCCGCAAGCCGATCAGGTACAAATCGTCTTCCGCTACAACAACAGTACACTTCGCCACCTTGCCGAGGACTTTGGTCTTCCCGACGTCCCCGATAAGGCAAATGAATGCTTTGACGTGACCCTTTTAAAGGTCATTGACCTCACCCCCGAAAATGCCGACGATTCCGACAACCCCGATGCCGTTCTGAAAACGCGCATTGCTCCCACCTCGGTGCAACGCGACACCACCCTGCTATACACCTACTATCGGTTTGTTTTTGACGGGATCCACATTGAGGAAAATGAGGTGGCAGGCGTATTTCTGGATGTCTACTACAACGAAGCGCTCGACTACAAGGCGCCCGCATACGGAACCCTTCGTCTGTACGATCACTTGAGTAAGTGGCTCCCATACGAGCTATCCACCGCCGATAAAAAGGCACTTCAATAATCCAAGCCAAAAGGAGTATTTACCATGCACGTTCCATATACACACGAAAGCATCCGCCTGACGGGACGTTGGGACGTCACCGCCCCCAATTCAGCCGTTGCCACCGCAACCGGCTCATATATCGAATTCGCCTTTGAAGGCAGAATGGCTCTTGCACACTTTGATACCACCGCAAACGCACAACCCTTTCTCCACCTTTGGGTGCAGTTGGACGGCGGCGATATGATCGAAAGTGTCATTAGCGACCACATCCGCGTGCTTGCAAAAAACGACGGTAAGCATATCTGCCGCATCATCTTTAAGGGTAGCGTGGAAATTGAAAAGCGTTGGTATCTCCCCTTGACCTCCAAGGTTTCTTTCGTAGGTGTGCAAACCGAAAAGCCGATCGCACTCCACAAGGATGATCGCAAAACCGTTGAATTTGTCGGCGACTCGATCACCGAGGGTGTCCTGATTGACACCGATTATACTTATCCAAATGAAGAACTCCCCCATAGCGGACAACATATGCGTCCCTATCAGGATGACGTCTGCGCGACCTACGCGTGGCTCACCGCCGAAAAGTTGAACCTCCGTCCCATCTTTATGGGCTACGGTGCAGTTGGAGTTACCAAGCCCGGTTGCGGCGACGTTCCCGCGGCCCCCGACTCCTACCCCTTCAACTTTGTAGGCTCGCCCATAACGCACGCGCCCGCCGATTACCTCATCATCAATCACGGTGCCAACGACCGCCGTCAGCCTGCAGAGGTGTATCTTGACAAGTATGCAATGCTTTTGGACGTCGTCCGCAAGCACAATCCCGATGCCACGGTTATTTCGGTTTCTCCCTTCTGCGGAGCCTTCCACACCGAGCTTGGAGAGATGATCGACCGCTACAACAAGGAGAAGAGTTGTAACGTTCGCTACGTTGATACGTACGGATGGATTCCCGAAGAACCTCTGCATCCGATGCGTGACGGTCACCAAACCGTAGCAAACAATCTCGTTGCACAATTAAAAGAGATCGTAAAATAAACAACATGGGATGGAGTTACACACTCCATCCCTCTTAACAAAAGGAGATGCGCCGATATGAAGGCTTTTATCTATACGGGCGGCAACATTTGGGTGGACGGCATTACCGAGAAGCCAAAAAAGGACGATCTGATCATAGCGGCGGATGCCGGATGGCGCAATGCCAAAGAGTGTGGCGTTACACCGCAGATCCTGGTTGGCGACTTTGATTCGCTCGGAGAGCCCGACGTTCCGGACGATACCGAGGTCATTCACCTCCCCGCCGAGAAGGATGATACCGACACACAGGTAGCAGTCCGCATCGCACTGGAGCGCGGAGCGGGTGAGATCGTCATCATCGGCGGTCTTGACGGAAGACTTGACCATACCCTTTCCTCGCTTGCCATACTCGAATATCTGGACCTCAAGCACGTACACGCGCTCATTACAAGCGGCAAAAACCGCGCACACTTTTTGCGCAATAACAGTACCCTGATCGCACGCAGTGACTTCCGCTATCTCTCGCTCATTGCCGCAGACGCGAAGGTCAAGGGCGTTACGGTGGAGGGATGCAAATATCCGCTCAAGCGCGCCACGCTCACGCGATTGAATCAGTATGCAGTTTCCAATGAGATCACCGGAAACTGCACACTGATCGACGTTCGTCGAGGTGGCGTGTGGATCGTGGAGAGCCGAGAGTAAGCCGCAAAAGCAGATACCTCCGCGCCCCCGACAGTTCA
>JAZRGI010000227.1:0-16227 GCA_045644105.1 Eubacteriales bacterium
GCCATGGCTACGATCCGACTTAGGGAACGTTTGCCTTGATCAGACCGGTGACGACGTCAACCGAAGGACGTTGCGTACCGATGATCAGATGGATACCTGCGGCACGCGCCTTTTGCGCGATGCGGCAGATAGCGGTTTCGACTTCGTTCTTTGCCGTCATCATCAGGTCGGCAAGCTCGTCGATGATAATGACCATGTGGGGGATAAAGGGTTTGTCGGGATCGTCTGCGGTCACGGTGTTGTAGCCCTTGAGGTCACGGACGCCAACCGCCTCAAATTCCTCAAAGCGACGTTCCATTTCCTCCACTGCCGCTTGCAAAGCACCCGCCGCGTCCTTGGGGGTGGTGACAACGGGAGCCATCAGATGGGGGATGTTTTTGTAAATGCTGAATTCAACCTTCTTGGGGTCGATCAACACCAACTTGACTTCGTCGGGACGAACCTTGTAGAGCAAGCTTGTGATGATGCAGTTGATACAAACCGATTTACCGCTACCCGTGGTACCTGCAATCAAAAGGTGGGGCATTTTTGCGATATCAAAGATCAACGCATCGCCCGCAATGTCGGCACCCAGACAGGCACTGAGCTTACTGGAGGCTTCGGTAAATCTCTTGGATTCGATCAGATCTCTCAAATAGATGGTACTGCGTGTCTTGTTGGGAACCTCGATACCCACGGCGTTGGTGCCGGGGATGGGTGCTTCGATACGAACGCCGCCGGACGAACGCAGGGCAAGCGCAATATCATCGGCAAGGTTGACCACGGTACGCACGCGCACACCTGCGGCAAGCACGACCTCGTAACGGGTAACCGTAGGACCGCAGGAGAAGTTGATCTCCTGAACCTTGACGTGGAAGCTTGCGAGTGTATCGGCAAGTTGCGCCATATTTGCCTCGATCTCGGCACGGTTCTCGGCGGTCATCGGTTCACCGGGATGCAGATAGGAGATCGGCGGGAAGACGTATTTCTTGGGTTTTTCGGGTTTGACGGGAGCTGCGGGTTTGATGGGCGGCTTTGCGGGGGCTTTTGCCTCGGTGCCTGCCGTCTTCGCGGGGGACTTGGGGAGTGTTGGGCGGTTTGCCTCAATCTTTTCAAATTCCTCGCTCGAAAGACCGAATTCCTTCTCTCCGGAGTTGTCTGCCTGACGGAAGATCGGCTTCTGCGCGGCGGGGGCTTGCGACTTGGGAGCAATGGTTCTTTGCGCGCCTGCAACTACTGTTCCGCTTTGCGCGGTTGTCTTTGCCTGTGTTGCCTGTGTTGCGGGCTTTTGCGCGGCTTGCGTTGCGGGACGGACGGCGCCTACGGGAGGCACTTCGGGAGGAACCGGTACGTGCTTGCGCGGTGCCGGTTTTTCATCGTCGAAATCGATAAAGACCTTTTTCAGATCGAAATTGCGATCTTCTTTCGGGATTCTGCGCAGTTGTCTGCCCTCGGTCGTTTTGGGGAAGATGGGATCAACTGCGGCATCCTTGTTCTTTATAGGGTTGAGTGCAGGCGCGGTTGCTTCGGGCTTTTGCTCGGCGGTGGTTGCCGTAGCCGTCGGCTTCGGCGCGGTTGCGGCGGGGGCTTGCACGGTTGCCGTCGGAGCGGGAGATGCGATGGGAGTTGCATCCTTCGCCTGCTTTTCAAGCTCCTGTTCCTGCATCTTCTGGTTGATGTCGGAAGGAACGAAGAGGTTTGTTTCGTCACCGGGATCGAGGTGGGGAAGAGGCATGGGTGCAAGCTTGTCCGCTTTGGACTTGGAAGCGGATACGATCTCAACCGCACCTTCGGGCGCACCCGTTTGCGGATCAATGTCGTCGATGTCGAGTTGACGTCCCGTCATGCGGCGGATCTTTTCGTCCATCATTGCGCGGTTGTGTGCCGCTTCGGCATCCTGTTGACTCGGACTCGGTGCACGGTCGGAGCGCAGTTCGCGTTGTACACGCGTGCGGTTCCAAAGATGTCGGGGCGTGATACCGAGAAGGAAGAACGCGGCAAGCGCCAACAGACAAAAGCTAAGGATCAACGCGCCGAAGGTGTTGAGATAGGATACCAAGAAATATCCCAACCATCCGCCGATGATTCCGCCACTCGTCATTTCAGCGCCGTAGAGCATCAGTTCTGCGGAGGAGTAGTTCTGATCGATCACCGGAATTCCGTGTATGACGTTGATGCGGTACAAACAGAAAATGTGAATGATTGCCGCAAAGAGTACGATGATCGCCGTCGCCGAAATCAGTTTGAAGATCAGGCATTTGCGGTCGATGAAGCTCTTCCAACAAACGCCGAAGTAAACGAGCGCAAAGGGAAGCACAAAAATGGCGGGACCGAGAAGCGAGAACAGAGTAAAGCAAAGGTGATAGCCAACGGTTCCCATCCAGTGATCGGTGGGGGTATCTGCCAGCTTATTGCCGAAGTTGCAAAAAAGATTTAACAGAAGCGACAGTCCGACGATCAGTGCCAGGATGTATAGCACATAGGGGATCACGTGGTGCGCGGGACGTGCCGAGCGAGGTTGATTGTCAAGATCGATCTCGCCCTTGATGCTTGCCTTTTCTTTGGCGGCTTGCGGCTCGTTTTTGTCCTTCTTTTTTGTTTTATTGTTCTTTTGAGGTTTCTCGTTTTGATTTTTCAGACTTGCCTTGCCGTTGGAAGCGGTGCTTTTTTGGGCAGGCGTTTTTTGAGGGGAGGGCTTGTCGGCGTCCTTTGCCGTGCCGGTTGAAGGGGGCGTTGCCGTCTGCTTTGCCGTCGCCCGAGGTGCTTCCGCAGGCTTTGCGGCAGGAGGCGCAACGGTGGGACGCGCTCCGAAATCGCTCAACAGATCTCTCGTTTCCGGTTGTTTTTTTGGAGATGCGGACGAGGCTGCGTTTTTTTCTTTATCTGTCATATCGTCAATCCTTTCCACGGAAAATATACCAACTTATAGTATAACATTTTTTTTTGAAGATTGCAAGACCAAAAAACAATTTTGCCGAATAATTCTTCTTTTTATAGAAAGCATTAAGGTATGGCGAAAGGATGGGGGCGATGCCTCGTGCTTTTCGGTCTTTTTTGTCGTTTCGGGGGTTCGGGAAGAAAAGGAATACCAAAGCGGCAAAATCGACTTTCCGATTTTGGAAACGGTCGTCCGTTGTTCCCCAAAATCAATCTCAAAACAAAATCAATTTTGGAATTCAGAGTAGCAAAAAACAAACAAAAACATAAAAAGTGAAAAATAAAATGCCAAAAACGGAAAAATATATTTCAAAAAGCCCTTGACAAATCCACAAAAAGGGTTTATAATAAAGGCAATCAAGATCAGGACGGGCGCAATTGCCCGAGGAAAGGAAACATTTTATGGCAACGGCAAAGAAGACAAAGGGTTTGGTGTCCGCCAATTCGGACGGTATTGGCAAGCAAGAGGCACTTGCCACCGCAATGTCGCAGATCGAACGCGACTTCGGTGTCGGTTCTATTATGAGATTGGGCGAGAATACCCGCATGGAGGTGCAGGCAGTGCACACCGGTTCGCTCTCCTTGGATCTGGCACTTGGCATCGGCGGCGTACCGCGCGGACGTATCGTCGAGATCTTTGGTCCCGAATCTTCGGGTAAGACGACGGTCGCTTTGCACATTCTTGCCGAGGTACAGAAGATCGGTGGCACGGCGGCGTTTATCGATGCCGAACACGCGTTGGATCCGGTATACGCAAAGGCGCTCGGTGTCAATATTCACGAGCTTTTGGTTTCGCAACCCGATTGCGGTGAGGACGCATTGGAAATATGTGAGGCATTGGCGCGCTCGGGCGCGGTAGATGCCATTGTTGTGGACTCGGTTGCCGCGTTGGTTCCAAGGCAGGAGATCGAGGGCGACATGGGACAGTCTATGGTAGGTGTTCAGGCAAGAATGATGTCGCAGGCAATGCGTAAGCTGTCGGGCGTTATTTCCAAGAGCAATTGCGTGGTGGTGTTTATCAATCAGATCCGTGAGAAGGTAGGCGTTATCTACGGCAATCCTGAAACCACGCCCGGCGGACGTGCGCTCAAGTTCTTCGCGTCGGTTCGTATCGACGTCCGCAAGACCGAGCAACTCAAGGACGGCAACGATATTTACGGTAACCACGTCAAGTGTAAGATCGTTAAAAACAAGGTCGCGCCCCCCTTCCGCGTAGCCGAATTTGATATATTGTACGGTAAGGGCATTTCTCTGTCGGGCGAGATCCTTGACTATGCGATCACGTTGGACATCGACAAGAAGAGCGGTTCGTGGTTCTCTTACAACGGCGAGCGAATCGGTCAGGGCAAGGAGAACGTGCGCAAGTTGATCGAGTCGGATCCCGCACTGCTCAAGGAGTTGGAAGATAAGATCCGCACCATGAGCGAGCAGGCAAAGATGCCGATCGACGAGGAATTTGAAGTGGATGACGATGATGACTTTGATCTTCGTCTTTCCGGCACCGGTATCGAAGAATGAGTGACGGTGTACGGAGAGCGGGGGAGAGTGAGATTTTCATTACTCTGTTGTCACTGCGCGCCGTAAACGACGGTGCGGCGGTTACATTGAAGCTTCTTCTCGAAAATGGGGAACAGAGAGAGGAAAGGCAATTGACGGTCAGTACGGAACAATATTGTGAGTTGAAGCCGAGGCGTGGTAGGATTACCGCAGAGCTTTACGAGCAGCTTGAGGCGGCGGCACAACTGTCTGCCGCCGTACAAAGCGGCGCCAGGCTTTTGGCTTACGGTGCGAATACCGAGGATTTTTTAACAAAAAAACTGATGCGGCGCGGATATTCACGCGCGGTAGCGGCAGAGGCGGCAAGCTCTCTGAAGGCAAAGGGCTTGATCGACGAGGATCAGATTCTGATACGCGAGGTCGAGAAATGTCTGCGGAAGCTTTGGGGAGCGGGGCGCATTCGAGCGCACTTGTACGGTCGGGGCTTTGATACTGCTTCGATTTCTCGCTTGGACGAACTGCTTGCGGAGGTCGATTTGGTCGGCGCTTGCGTTGCGTTGATCCGCAAGCATTACACGCGTCTTCCGGAAGAGGATGACGAGAGGCGGCGGTTGGTGGCTTTTCTCGGTCGTTACGGTTATTCCCTCACCGAAATACGTTCCGCTTTTGCCCGAATGTAATCCTACAAAACAAAGTGTTCATGCCCGACGGCTCGTGGAGGTCGCACGGGTGGGGACACTTTTTTCTGCTTTTTTTGATTTTCGGCAAATAAAAACTTGCAATTGGATTTTCCTTGTGTTATAATAATGCAAGCGGAGCCTTTGCGCTTCGCTTCGAAATAATGTTTTAAGGAGTTCATTATGAAACATCTGATGCAAGCAAGAAAACTGTTCTTGTTGAAACGTGCGATCGCCGTTTTGTTGGTGCTTGTTACCGCGGTATCATGCTTTACCGCTTGCGACAATTCCAATATCAATTCGGAAGAGCCGATCACCACCGACGAGATCACCGAAGCCCGCGATGACGATGAAGATGACGGTGACAACGAGGGTGAACCGATCACGGAGCCGATCTTCTATCCCTTGAATTCCTCTACTCCCGGTATTAAGATTCTCGGCGAGCGCTATCTTGCATCCACTGCGGTCATCAACTGTGACTGGACGGGATCGGGCATCGAAATGGATGTCGATCACCACGGTGGTGACATCGTTTTCACGGCGAGCGCAACGGCAGATTGCCTATTCCGTGTGTACGTTGACGGCGAGGCTTGGGAGAAGGGCACCTACTCGGATCCCGCATATTACAAGGTAACCAAAAATCTGACCTACATCAAGCTTCAGGACGTTCCCGTCGGCGAGCATCGCATTAAAGTGATCAAGGTTACGGGCTATACCATCGCTCGCGCACAGATCCACTACGTGGAATTCTGCGGCACCATTTGCGAGGAAGCTCCCGAGCAGAACACGATGTACATCGAATTTGTCGGTGACAGCATCAGTTGCGGATGGGGTAATATCGGAAATCACCAGGGTGCTTATACCGATCAGGACGGAACTCTGGCATACCCCCTGATGATCTCCGACCGACTGAACGCAGACTACGCGGTGACCGCTCTTTCGGGACAGGGACTCATCTACGGCCCCTCCTGTACGGTGACCGAGGGGTATCTCTACGGAAGTCCCTTGAGAAGTAAGGACAAGAAATTTGCGTTTGAGCGCAAGGCGGACATCGTTGTCATTAACATTGGAACCAACGACTATTCCCAGAGAAACAACGCAAACATCACTAAGGCATCCTTCAAGGCGGCATATCTTGCCTTCCTTCGTACCGTTGCCGAAAAGAACGGTCCCAACTGTCAGATTTATTGCTTGTACAATACGATGAACGACACCTTCAAGGATGCAATCATCGAGGCGGTTGCAGAGTTCGGCGGAGCGGCGAAGAATGCCTATACCTATGAGATGACACGCGCAAACGGCAACCAACATCCCAACCTCGCGGAGCATGAGCAATACACCGAGGATCTTCTGAAGAAGATGGGTTTTAATTGATCGATCGATAAAAACGAAAGACAAAGAAACGAGGAAATGCGAGTATGTCAACGTTAAGCGTAAAACCGGGTAGGGGAGAGCCAGCTCTGTACCCTTTGAATTCTTATCTGCCGGGCGTTCGGCTTTGGGGCGAGCGCTATCTCGAGTCGGACGAGCAGATCAACTGCGACTGGACCGGTTCGGGCTTTGAGATCAACGTCGATCACAACGGCGGTGATATTTCCTTTACCGCAGGCGCGTCTGCCAATTGCTTCTTCCGTGCCTACGTTGATGGCGAGGCTTGGGAAACGAGCGACTACGAGATCCCCACGTATTTTGTGGTAACCCCCGAAAAAAGCAAGGTTGTCCTGAAGGAGGTTCCTGCCGGTCGGCACAGTATCAAGTTGATCAAGGTGACGGGACACACCATCTCCCGCGCACAAGTTACCGACGTTTGTTTTTGCGGCACGATTTCCGACGTTGCTCCCAAAAAGAAGGATCTCTACATCGAGTTTGTCGGGGATAGCATCTGTTGCGGATACGGAACCATCGGAAATCACGAGGGCACCTACACCGATCAGGACGGAACGCTGGCATATCCTCTCAAGGTGGCAAAGGCGCTTGATGCCGATTATTCGGTTACCGCACTTTCGGGACAGGGACTCATCTTCGGCCCTGCCTGCACGGTGACCGAGGGCTATCACTATGCAAGTCCTCTTCGCACCAAGAGCGAGAAATACGGTTTTGCCCGCAAGGCGGATATCGTGGTCATCAATATCGGAACCAACGACTACAGTCACAGAGAGCAACCCGACGTCAATGCCGAAAGCTTCAAGGCCTCCTATCTTGCCTTTCTCAATACCGTTGTCGAAAAGAACGGCAAGGATTGCAAGATCTACTGTCTGTACAAGACCATGAACAACACCTTCTACGAGTCGATTCTTGAGGCGTGTTCCGAGTTCGGAGCGACTGTGAAGCCGGTTGCCACACTGGAATTGACGCGCGCCGAGGGCGGAAAGCATCCCAATATTCAAGAGCACATTGGTTATACCGATGCCGTTTTGAAACTGTTGGAGGCTTGAGCAATTGTCCTGCGAACCCTATAAAAAATGCGTGATGCCCGTTTCGGGTATCACGCATTTTTGTAATGATCGTTTTTTAAAGGGTGTCCGCATCGGCAAGCCAGAGCGATGCCGATGCGTCGGAGGGCATGAGCCAAGCACCTCTGGGAGAGATACTGACCGATCCGATTGCGGGACCGTCGGGCAGACACGAGCGTTTGAACTGTTGTGAGAAGAAGCGGCGCAGAAGTACCTTGAGCCACTTTTTCAGGGTTTCGTCGTCATAGTTCGCGCCAAGCGCGTATCTTGCAAGTCGGTAAAGCTTTGCGGGGGAGAAGCCGTAGCGAAGGAGGTAATACAGATAAAAGTCGTGCAATTCATAGGGACCTACAAGATCCTCGGTCTTTTGCGCGATCTCGCCGCCTTCGTTCGCAGGGAGCAATTCGGGAGAAACCGGAGTATCCAATACGTCACGCAGAGCCGCCGCAATGCGGAGGTTGCCTGCCTTTTCAAACTGTTCGGCAGAATAAGCGACAACGTGACGGATGAGTGTCTTGGGAACGCCGCCGTTGACACCGTACATCGACATATGGTCGCCGTTGTAGGTTGCCCAACCGAGAGCAAGCTCGGAGAGATCTCCCGTGCCAACCACCATGCCGCCGCAATCGTTGGCAATGTCCATCAGAACCTGTGTGCGCTCACGCGCCTGACAGTTTTCATAGGTGACGTCGCGGCAAGCGGGATCGTGTCCGATGTCGCGGAAATGTTGGTTGACGGCGTCAAAAATATCGACGCATCGGAAATCAACGCCAAGCTCCTCGCAAAGCACCGTGGCGTTGTTTTGGGTACGCTTGGTGGTTCCGAAACAGGGCATTGTTACGGCAATCACATCGGTGCGCGGACGCTTGAGTTGATCGATGGCGCGTACGGCAACCAAGAGGGCAAGAGTGGAATCCAATCCGCCCGAGATGCCGAGTACAAGCTTTTTAGCAAATGCGCACGCGGTGCGTTGCGCAAGTCCTGCACTCTGAATGCCGAGAATGGTTTCGCAACGTTCATCCAGTTCTGCCGTGTCTGCGGGAATGAAGGGATGTGGATCGACGCGACGTGTCAGTTCGGTTTCTGCGACGGGGATGGAAAAAGCAACGGTCGTGAAGCCCTCATATGCGGGATAGGTGCGGTGACGTCGGTCGCTCAACAGGCGGTTGATGTCGATTTCACTGACCGTCAATCGGTTTGCCGTGTCAAGCGGCAGTCGCTCGGCGAGCAGGTCACCGTCCTCAACGATGATACCGTGACCCCAGAAGACGGAGTCGGTGGTCGATTCACCGTCGCCTGCCGAAACGTAGGCGATGGCAGTTTGCAGACGGGTACTCTGCGATTGTAGTGCCGCGCGTCTTACCTTTGCCGAAACAACGGTTTCGGGGGAGGCATCGGGCGCGCAAAGCAGGGTTGCACCTGCGGCAACTGCCTCTGCGGTGGGCGAGTAGGGATGATTCCATTCGTCACCCGCTGCCACGGCAATGCGAAGCCCCTCCATCTCGTTGCAGGTAAACAAGAGGCGATTGCCAAAGGGAACGTCCTCTCCAAAGATGGGATACGTGGTATTGTTTTGTTGATTCGGGACACCGAAATGGCGCGATTCGTCATAGCCGCCGCGCGTATCGGCAGACGACTTGGGAACGATGCCAAGCAACCTTCCGCGATGGCAGACCGCCGTACACTGATAGAGCGTGTTGCCGAGGGGCAGGGGAAGTCCGACCAACGCAAGGAGGTCGAGTTGTGCGGTGGCGCGCAGATAGTCGGCAAGAGCGGCGTGCGCCCCCTGCGTCAGGGTGTTGGAAAAAAAGAGGTCGCCGCAGGTATAGCCGGTGATACCGAGCGCGGGGAAGACAAGAACCCGAACGCCTGCGTCGGCGGCTTGACTCGTCAACCCGATCATCTCTTTGACGTTATGCGCGGTATCGGCGATGCGCACGGATGGGTGCGCCGTGGCAATTTTGATAAATCCGTGTTTCATAAACAGATCAGTCCTTTCCTGTGTCAGAACGTTTCTGCATCTATTATATCGCTTTTTCTCTTTTTTTACAAGAGGTTTGGCATATTTTTTTATAACGATTCATTTTTTTACTTCTTTAGAAACAAATTGGAACAAATAAGTTATTTTCTGTTGATTTTTTATTTGCTTTGTGTTATAATGATGATAATATCTATATACGGAGGATAACAAACATGAAAAAACTGATTGCTTTGCTTCTGTGTTTGACCATGATGTTGCCGTTTTTTGTTGCTTGTAAGGGCGACGGCGACGACGAACCGAAGGGTCCCGAAAATCTGCCCGAAAAGGTAGTGGAGCCATTGCTTGTCGAGAATCTTGCCGACTATCAGATCATTTATCCCGAAGTTGGAAAATCGCCATCGTTGACCGGTGAGATCCGAGCGCTCCGCGACGCGATTAAGGCAAAGTTTGGGGTGACACTGAACATGAAGGACGACTTTGTCAACGATAAGAATCCCATCCAAGCGCGTGAGATTCTCGTCGGCAAGACCAACCGTTCCGAAAGTGCCACCGTCTACGCAAAGGCACCACGTCTGAACGACTATGCCATTCAGATCGTAGACGAAAAGCTCGTCATTGCCGCATCCTCGGATGAGCAGATGACAAAACTGTTGAAGGATCTGACCGATACGATCAATGCACTGCCCGAAGATGCGACCGATTTCTTTACCGCGCAGATGCAGGTGTTGTCTCTCGATGAGTACGATATTGACGCAGTTACTATCAACGGAGAGGACTTGAGTGCCTATACCGTTGTTTACGCGGGCAACAACGAAACGTTGGCAGAACTGTTTTGCGAGCGCATTGAGGAAAAGTATCAATACAAGCTCACACTTTCCCTCGAACAAACCGATCACAAACCCGAAAAAGCGATTATCCTGGGCAAAACACTGTTTGGCTTGCCCGAGGAAGTGACCGGAGTCGGCGACGATGAGTACTATATCGGTACCGTTGACGGAAGCTTTTACGTTTATGCCGTTGACGGCAGTGTGCTTTACAAGGCAATTGAGAAGGTTGTATCTCAAAAGGCGGACTCCCAAACCAATACGGTTGCTTTGGAGAACCTTGAGGTGGTAGAAAAACCGACTGCCACCGCACTCATCAGTATGTCCTTCAATCTGTGGGTTAGCAGTGTCAATAACGATCGCGCGAGCCATGTTGTTGAGCGTATCAACCTGGTCAAGCCCGACACCCTGGGTGTGCAGGAGGCAAGTGCCGATTGGATCACCCGTCTTAAGAACGCGCTTGGTGCCGAGTATGACTACATCGGTATCGGCAGAGATTCGGGTGGAAAGGGCGAGCATAGCGGTATCTTCTACAAAAAGTCTACCATCAAGCTCATCGATGGCGGCACCAAGTGGATGTCCAAAACCCCCGACGTGGTTTCCAAGGACTGGGGATCTACCTGCAACCGTGTCTTTACCTACGCAGTATTTGAACGCATCAGTGACGGTAAGCGTTTCCTGCACGTGAATGCGCATACCGAACATACAAGCGATGCCATTTGTCTGAATCAGTTGAAGGTGCTTGTCAATTTTGTGAATACGAATTATGCCGACCTGCCGATTTTGTTGACGGGTGACCTTAATGCAACCGAGTCCGAAGATTCGATCAAGTACGTATTGAACAACGGCTTTGACAACGGCGCGAAGCTTGCAATCAAGTCGTCTGGCGGTGCTACCTTTGCAGACCGTACCATCGACTTCTGTCTGACCAGTGAGAATGACTTTATCGTATTCAAGTACAACGTAGATACCTACAAGTATTCGGGCGATAAGGATTACCAAAAGGAGAACAAGGATCCCTCCGACCACTGTCCGATTTACATTACCTACGATTTCAAATAAACTGAAGATGGTAAGGAGCAGACGCTATAGCGCCTGCTCCTTTTTCTGTCGACCGGGGGCTTTGGGGATGTTTGATGCAAACGTGAGGGCGGCGTTTGTGCATTGTGCAAAAAACGTGCCGACTCTTGAAATTGTTGTCGCAATGTGATATAATGACGTTAAGCGAATTGTATTGGAGGACTGAAACGATGAAAAAACTGTTGGCACTGCTACTGTGTTTTGCGATGTTGCTTTCTTTGCTTGCCGCTTGCGGCACAAAGGAGGGGGCGGATGATCCGGACACTCCCAAGACCGAGCCGCAAGAAAAGATGCCCGATCCTTTGCTCATTGAGAATCTTGCCGATTACGTTATCATTTATCCCGAACTCGGAACAAGCCTTGACGTGATGGCGGCAATTCGCGCTCTGCGTGATGCCATTAGACAAAAGCTTTCGGTTCGATTGGATATGAAGGACGATTTTCTCACGGATAAGATCAAGATCCAAACGCGAGAGATCCTCGTCGGAAAAACCAACCGTCCCGAATCTGCCGCGGTCTATGCAAAGGTTCCGCGTGTCAACGACTACGCCGTGCAGATCGTCGATGAAAAGCTGGTGTTTGCCGCGTCCTCCGATGAAATGCTCGTTCAGATGTTGGAAACCGTTACCACCGCCATCAACGAACTGACCGACGCCGACACCGCTTTCTTTACACCCGAGCAACAACTCAAGGTGTTGGGGACCTACGATATCGATTGTGTGACAATCGACGGAACCAATCTTAACGAGTATACCGTCGTATGCCCAAACACACCTGCCGTTGTTGCGATGGCGGAAATGTTGATTGATTCTATCTTCCAAACCTATCAGTATAAGCTTACCTACACGTTAGAGAATAACGTGGAAACACCCGAAAAAGCGATCCTGTTCGGAAATACCAAGTTCGGTCTTCCCGATGGCGTTGTCGGAGTTGGCGACGATCAGTCTTACATCGGTGTGGCAAACGGAAACTTCTACATTTATGCGACCGACGAAACGGTGTTGTATCAAACGATCCATAAGTTGGCATCGCAACCGGTGGACCCTGCCACCAATCGCGTTTCAATTGATCTGACCGACCTGATCGAAAAACCGAAGACCACCACTCTCACCGCGATGTCCTTTAACATTTGGGGCGGAAACGCCTCCACCGTTGCCGCACGTACCCAACACGTCATCGAGCGCATCAAGAGCGTGATGCCCGATACGATCGGCTTGCAGGAATCGGGCGCACCCTGGATCAAAGCGTTGAAGGCGGGACTTGCCGATGAATACGTTTATGTCGGAGAAGCGGCGGATCCGAATGCGACGGGAGAGTCGAGCGGTATTATGTACCGCAAGAGCACACTCCGTCTGATCGATAGCGGAACCAAGTGGCTTACCGATACGCCCGATAAGGTTTCCAAATACCCCGAATCCGAGTACATTCGCGTCATGACCTATGCGGTGTATGAGCGTATTTCCGACGGAAAGCGTTTCGTTCACATCAACACGCACCCCGATCACACCGGTTCTCCCGGTACCATTCGTCTGAAGCAGTTGAAGGTGGTGATCAAATATGCGCAGGAGCATTTTTCCGATCTTCCCATTGTCCTGACGGGAGATCTGAATGCAACCGAGTCCACGCCGGAAATTCAGTACGTTCTGAACAATGGGTTTGATAACGGTTCCAAAATTGCATACAGAACCACAAGTTCGCCCACCTTTACACCGCATGGATCGATCATCGATTACTGCATGACCAGTGAGAACGATTTCTTCGTATACGAGTACGCGGTAGACAGCTATAAGTACAAGGGTGACAAGGATTACCAAAAAGACAACTGTGATCCGTCCGACCACTGTCCCGTTTATATTCGGTTCGAGATCAAATAAAACCAAAACGGAGCAGATCAAGGTCTGCTCCGTTCGTTTGTTTTTGCCGATGAAAAATCCGAAACGTGATTGACAAGAAGCCTTTTTTGTGCTACAATAAGCGGGATATCAAACCCATAGAGGAGGTACATTTGAATGAATCATAACGAGAGAGTCATCTCGGTTGCCGATACCGGTGCCGTAGCCGGTGTGGAGGCATTGCAGACCGAGGCTTTTCAAAAAGCGTTAGACGATATTTTTCTTGCGGGCGGCGGAACCGTAACGGTGCCGGCAGGCGATTATTGGATCGGTGCGGTGCGCATCCGTTCCAATACCACCCTGCATCTGCAATCGGGAGCAAGACTTTTTGGAAGCCGAGATCCCGAAGATTACTACGTCCTGCAGAACGATCAATTGCAACCGCTTCCCGAAGAGTACCGTGACCATATGCCGCCGCCAACCGTGCGCGGACAACATCATCAACCGCTTTCCTCCGATCCCGGCGGACGCCGTTTCAATGCATTGTTCCGCGTGTTTGATGCCGAGAATATTTCAATCGTCTGTGACGAGGGAAGCGCCATCGACGGCAATGACGTTTACGACGATCTCGGTGAAGAGGGCTATCGCGGACCGATCGGATTTTCTATGTATTTCGTTCGCAACGTAACCTTCCTCGGTATGTCGCTTTACAACACCGGCAACTGGGCGGTTTACATCAAGGAGGGTGCCAACATCACCTTTGATCGGGTGCGTATTTACGGTGGTCACGACGGTATCGACGTTTTCGGATGCGAGAACGTACTGATTCGCAATTCTGCCTTCTATACGGGTGACGACTGTATCGCGGGCTTTGGCAACGTCAACGTCATGATCCATGATTGTATCCTGAATTCCTCCTGTTCGGCAATGCGGTTTGGCGGAACCAACGTTTTTGCGCGCGATTGCCACTGTTACGGCCCCGGTGAATACTGTTTCCGCAACAGTCTGACGCTTGAGGAAAAGATCCACGGCATTGATCCCCACCGCGAACATCGCCACAATATGTTGGCAATGTTTACCTATTTTGCGATGGAAGATCGCGTCATCAAGGAGATTCCGGACAACATTGTTATTCGGAATTTTACGGTGGAAAACGCCGATCGCTTCATTCATTACAATTTTTCGGGCAACGAGCGTTGGCAGGGCGGCCCCCCGATGCGCGGACTGACGATGGAAAACATCAAGGCAAAGGGCGTTCTGATGCCGTTGACACTCTACGGTCGCGCCGACTGTCCCTTGAATCTGACCTTGCGCAATATTGAGATCGACTTCCGTCCCACCGACGAGCCGCACGCGTTTATGCATATTGCGCACTGTGAGTCGTTGGTTTTGGAGAATCTGAAGATCGGCAAGTCTGCACAGGGCGGCTTTATCAAGAGCTGGTCACCGCTTGGAAGAGTGCATTTTGCCGACGTCGACTGTCCGAACGACACAAAAGAGTTGATCGAGTATACCGACGAGCCGTTCGTTTGTAAACGCATTTGATCACCGCAACAAAAATACCCGTGGTAAGGCTTTGGAGCACTTTCCACGGGTGCTTTTAATTTGTCAGTTTTCAAACAGGTGCGTCAGTGCGGTGGCAAGCTCCTTGACGGGAATCGAGGAGGTGTTGACACACATATCGTAGTTGGTGTGCTTTCCCCAAACCTGACCGCTATAGTAATGGTAATATCTTGCGCGGTTTTTATCGATGCGGCGGATCATCTTGCGCATCTCCTTGTCGCTCAAATGCTCATGCTCATCCGCCTTTTCACGGCAACGTTTTACCTTTGCGTCGATGTCCGAGTAAACAAAAATACGGAAGGGATCGTAGTCCTTGAGAATGTAGTCCGCGCAACGACCAACGATCACGCAATCGGATTTCTCCGCCATTTCACGCAGTACGTTTGCCTGCTCGGCGTATACGGCGGTATACTGGCGCATGATATAATCGTTTCCGTTGGAGTGAAGCGTACGGCCGATGGTGATCGGGAAGAATACACCGGTCTTTTGCTCTACGATCTGTTGGACGTAACTTTCGGCAAGTTGTGTGCGCTTGGAGATCTCCTCGATGATCTCTTTGTCATAGTATGCGATGCCAAGATTTTCGGCAAGTCTTTTTCCAAGCTCGCGGCCGCCACTGCCAAACTCACGACCGATGGTGATGATCTTATTCAAGGATATTCCCCCTTTTCTGCGTCGGAATGCGTTTTTTTCTATTATACCGCTTTTTTTCACTTTTGTCAAGAAAAAATTCTTTTTGTCATGCAAAGCACTTGTTTTTTTGAAAAATATTTGGTATAATAAACTATCAAAATAATAAACTTTGTTGAAAGAGAGGACCGCAAATATGAGGAACGAATCGGTATTGGCGCGTTGCAATCTGTTTGGCGTATTCGGCGCGATCCCGACGCTTCTGGAGCTTGACGCGAAGGCGGCGGATTTGGTGCGCGATAAAAAGATATCACTGGGCTTTTTGATCAAAAACGGCCCGTCTGCAACACTTTCCTTTGCGGACGGAAAGGCGACTTTGCGCGAGGGGATCGACCGTTGCGGTATCAAACTGTATTTTGCTTCCTGCAAAAAGTTTAACGATATGATCGATGGGAAGGGAAGTCCGCTCCCCATCAGTGGCTTCTGGCATATCGGCTTTTTGCTCGATCGCTTTGTCAAACTGACCGATATCCTTTCGGCATATCTGCGTCCCACCCCCGAAAAGCTTGAAGACGCAGAGTTCTTCCGCCGCTCCACCGTGCTGATGCTTCACGTCATCGCAGGGGCTGTCGCAGAGGTTGGAAATTATGATAAGGTCGGCTCCTTCTCGGCTTCCAATATGGTAGACGGAACGGTGCGAGTGGCGATTGGTGACGAGCTTGGCGTTGGTGTCAGCGTCAAGGATCACCGTCTGACGGCTCTGCATGACGATCC
>JAZRGI010000228.1:0-6630 GCA_045644105.1 Eubacteriales bacterium
GAACATCCTGACCGCTGATGACAAGATCATCTCCGCTGCATCCTGCACCACCAACTGCCTCGCTCCCATGGCTAAGGCTCTGAACGACTATGCACCCATCCAGTCCGGTATCATGACCACTGTTCATGCTTACACCGGTGACCAGATGATTTTGGACGGCCCCCACAGAAAGGGTGACCTCCGCCGTGCACGTGCAGGCGCACAGAACATCGTTCCCAACTCTACCGGTGCTGCAAAGGCAATCGGTTTGGTTATTCCCGAGCTCGACGGCAAGCTGATCGGTTCCGCTCAGCGCGTTCCTACCTGCACCGGTTCTACCACTATTCTGGTAGCCGTTGTTAAGGGCAAGGACGTTACCAAGGAGGGCATCAACGAGGCTATGAAGGCTGCTTCTTCCGCTTCCTTCGGCTACAACACCGACCAGATCGTTTCTTCCGACGTAATCGGTATCACCTACGGTTCTTTGTTCGATGCTACCCAGACCATGGTTGCTAAGATCGACGAGGATACCTACCAGGTACAGGTTGTTTCTTGGTACGACAACGAGAACTCCTACACCAGCCAGATGGTTCGCACCATCAAGTACTTCGCAGAGCTTGCATAAGTTTTGTTGAAACAATAAAAAAGCGCAGTTGCTACGGCGGCTGCGTTTTTTTGTAGGTAATGGGTTTTGTTTTTGGGGAAAGCGCTTTGTGTGCAAGAGAGGGGAGCCTTGACAGACAAAAAATTTTCTGTTATAATAGCGTATAGGAATGGGGGTGGTAGCTATGCGAAAATATTTTTACGGTGCATTGCTGATTTCGGGCATTTTAACCGTGATTTTCGGCGTTCTTTGCTTAACGGTTGGCGGGAACGTGTCGGTTGCACTGCTTGCAACGGCGGGAACAACCTGCTATCATCTTTTGATGCGGCTATGCATTGGCTTTCTGGTACAGTGGATCTTTCCCAAGGATGTGCGATTTCAAGGCTTTTGGTTTCGTGAACGCGGCTGGGAGAAGGGATTTTACCGTTGCTTGCGTGTGCGAAAATGGGCGCGGCACGTGCCCACCTTCAATCCCGAGCAGTTTGACACTCGTACCCACACCTATGCGCAACTTGCGCGGCAGACCTGCCTTTCGGAGCTTGTGCATGAATGTATTGTAGTGTGTGGTTTTCTTTCGTTACTGTTCTGCCTTTTCTTTGAGGATCCCGTTGCAAATTTGATGCCGTTTTTGGTGACGGCAGTCTTGGCCGGGATTTATGATCTTCAGTTCGTCGTTTTGCAACGCTTTCACAGACCGATGCTGTTGCGACTCGCTGAACGTGAAAAAATGCCGTGGCGGAGAAACATACCATAATATTGTAAAATAAAAAATGAAAAAGGGTGACTTCTTTTGGAAGATCACCCTTTTTCACGGTCTGACATAAATTAAGCATCCTTCTTAACGTCGAGGACCTGCTTGCCGTTATAAAAACCGCAAACCTTGCAGACGCAATGATTCTTTACGAATGCATCACATGCCGGATTGGAACACTTGTTCATGCCGGGCATAGAGAGCTTGCTATTGTTGGAGCGTCTCTTGTCTCTGCGCGCTTTCGATACTTTTTTCTTTGGTACTGCCATGTCTACACCTCCTCTTGCGTGATCGTTTATGGATTCACGTCATAATTTACTGATTTTCTTCATTTTTGTCAAACAGCTGCTTCAGTACGGCAAGCCGCGGGTCGGGCTCAAATGTGGGGCAACCGCAATCGCCGAGGCGCTTGGGTTTTCCGCACTTTGGACAGAGTCCGGGACAATCGTCCTCGCACAAAAGGCGCATGGGGAAGGAAAGCAACAATTCCTCGCGGATCGTTTCATCAAGATCGAGTTTGCCGCCCTCAATGACGACGTACTCGTCTACGTTTTCCTCCAACTGCTTTTCGCTTAAGGTACCTTCCGCGGCGACCGTCCGTTCCAGCTGAACGGCAAAGTCTCCGCTGATGGGTTCAAGACAACGTGCGCACTCGGTGTGATAGGAAACCGACGCAGTCAATGCAAGATGCATATATCCTGCCTCATCGGTAATCTCTCCCTCCACACGGGCGTCGCCGTCAAACTGCACACCATCGGTCAGCTCGGGTGTCAGCAGGTAATCAATTTTGATGCGGTCTACTTCTCCGCGCAGCATTGGACGCATATCCAATATCATAGCTACCTACCTCCCGATTCGGTTGACATAAAATGCGACAATACATATTATAACCGCTTTTCTTCAATTTGTCAATAGGTTTTTTACAATTCTGTTGAGTTTTGCGGCGAATATTTCATTTTTTCGCACTTTTGAAGCATTGACAAGGTTTTCTCGGTATGATATAATAAGAACAAGCAACCGTCAAACGGCGTTGTTTGGTTGGATGCCTCTGCATTTTTTGGAAGGGAGGGGACTGAGTTCGGCGCACACTGCTTTGCCGCGCTCCTGCAACAAAGGTCTTGAAAACTGTTGGAATGATATGCGAATGCAACCCTTTCCATGGGGGGCATCAATACTTGCTTCGTCAGGCGCGACGCGCGGGCGCCGACGTGATTATTTGTATCATGAGCGGCAACTTTGTGCAACGCGGAGAAGCGGCGATCGTTGATGCAAATCTGCGTGCCCGCGCCCTTCTTTGCGGCGGTGCCGATGCGGTTCTGGAGCTTCCATATCCGTTTTGTGCCGCAAGCGCCGAGTATTTTGCGCGCGCAGGAGTGGAACTTTTGAGCCGACTTGGTGTGGACGAGCTTTGGTTTGGTTCGGAGTGCGGTGATATTACCCTGCTTTCTCGTTTGGCAAAGACCGCAGATCAAGAGGAGTTCCGCGCACGGTATGCGGAGGTCGCTTCGGGAAATGCGCCTACCGCCGAGGCGTATTTTCGAGTGCTTTGCGAGGTTGCGGGCGTGGAGAATACCTGCCTCTCCAATGATATTTTGGGAATCGCGTATCTTCGTGCTATCACCTTGCTTGGATCGTCTATGGTACCTGTTACCGTTAAACGGGTGGGAAGTGCCTATGCAGAAGAGCAGCTTGCCGTCGACACATATCCTTCGGCAACTGCGTTGCGCCGCAGATGGCGCGAAGATGGGCTCGCTTCGATCCTTTCTTATCTTCCGCGTGAAGTGGCGGCACTTTTGGGATCGGAGGAGAAGATTGAGGTGGCGGATATTCACCGTGCCGAACGTTGGATCCTCGGTCAACTTCGTGTAGCCGATCCTGCCGAATTTGAGCAGATTGCCGAGCTTGGCGGCGGACTTGGAAACCGATTGTCGGCATTGGCGCGGGAAAGCTGCTCGTTGGAAGAACTGTTGCGGCTTGCGGCAACCAAAAAGTATCCCAATGCGCGCCTTTTGCGGGGAATTTTGTTTTATATGACGCGGATTTCTCGGGACGATCTGCGCGCGCCGATCGCCTACGTCCGTCTGCTTGCGGCAAATCGGACGGGTTGCGACTACCTTGCTTCGGTCAAAAAGACCTCGACCGTTCGTGTTGTGACACGCAGAACCGAGCTTCCGAAAACCGAGGAAGCGATGCGTCAGGAGCTTTTGGAAGCGCGTGCGTGGTCGCTTTATACACTCTGCCGTGAGCAAGTCGAGTCTGCCGACGGTATGTGGAAACGCGGTGCGTATATTGAAAAATAACCCTTTTCGCAAAAAAATGTATTTTTGCATTGACAAGACAATAAAAATATAGTATAATATATTTTAGATTTTTATGCCGCATGGCTGACAACGATAGAAACAGAAGGAGGAAATACAATGGCACAGGATAACAGACCATTGGTTGAAGGTAAGTATCTGGAGTATTTGGATAAGCCGTTGGTGCGTGAGGATAACACCATTTGCTACGGCGACTTTAACGAAAAATGTGTTCTCATTCTTGAGATCATGTCTTTTAAAACGGTAGATGGGAAGGAGCTTCCCAAAGACGTTCTCATCCAGGTGATTGATTCCAAGAATCCCACCAAGATCATCAAGCAGGGAAAGAAGGAAGGTTTGCACGATGCCTTCACCATGGGCTTGGTTTGGTTGGATCTTGCACTGAAATCGAAATAAGCGAAATGATGCGGTGACAAGCCGTAAAAAGGATATGACCGACGGTCGTCTTTCTTTCTGAATCGGAAAGGGTGACTGTTGGTCATATCTTTTTTCTTTTTTGCATATGATGTAGCACATTTGATGCGAAAAGGAGTGAAAAAATGGATCAATACAATAAGGAAGCACGGGGTGGTGTAAGCATACAGATCCCGATTTTTGACAAGCAACAGGTAAGTGAGCTTGGCGTTGATTTTTCTTTGCCCGATTATCAACCCGAGATCAAACGGCTTTTGCGTGTGCGTGCAACGGTTTTGCCCGCGGATAAGTATATCGGTACTCCGACGGTGGAGCTTTCGGGCAGGATCGAATACGCGATCCTCTATACGGGCAACGACGGTGCGCTTTACCGTACTACACAATTTGGGGAGTATCAGGTTTCCTGTCCGTTTGAGATGCCGCAGGAGTTGGATCTGAATGCGGGGCTTTTGTGCGATGCCGATACGGTTTGCGACAGTGTGATCGCTCGTGTTGCCGCACCGAGGAAGATCTCCGTCAAGTGCCGGTTGCGCTCAAGGGTGCAGTTGTTTGGATGCGGTGTGTGTGAGAATGTGATCTCGTCGCGTGACGGAAGGGTTGAGCGGCTTTGCGGAAGAGCCTTGAGCGGACGCCGTTTTTTTGGAATCGGTGAGCCGTTGGAGTTGGGAGATGAGATCCTGTGCGATACGCAGAACGGTGCGCTTCGTGTTATCAGTGCGGAGGGAGAGGTTTTTATCAATGACACGATTGCGGGAAGCGGCGTTGTGAATTGCCGTGGCGAGGTGTGTCTGAAGCTCCTTTGTTGCCGTGATGAAGACGACGCCATGCCCGGTGTACAAACCCGACGTATTCCTTTTTCACAGACGGTGGTTACCGACGGAGTGGAGGTCAATTGCGATGCCTGCGCCAACGGTGTTTGTTCGGATATCGGTGTGACGGTGGAGGAGGGGCGCATTCTTTGTGAGATGAAGGTCATTTTGCGGACACACGCACAACGCAATGAGGAGATCGAATATACCCGTGACGTCTATTCTACGCTCTCGGAGTGTGAGGTGGACTATCGGGAACGAAGTTTTGCGCACGCACTGCGGTCCGTCAACGGTAATTTCTCGCTCAACCACACGGTTTCGGTTGCGGAGGCAGGCATTCGTCCGGAAGCACGCGTGGTAGATATTTGCGCCGTTCCATCGGTGACCGCATTGGAGAACGAACATGGCAAGTACCGTCTGTTGGGACGTTGCCGTTGTCAGTTGATTTTATCGGACGGCGAGGAAATGAGTCTGCAGGAGATCGAGGTGCCTTTCCGCTACGAGTGCGAAGGAACACGCGATGCGGTGAAGGATTACGATGCCTCGGTGTCGGTGATCGCCTGCCGCGCCAGAGTTGACGGTGAACGCGTTTCGATTGATGCCGAGCTTGCGGTGATGCTTTCAACACGCGGTGAGCAGGTCTTGCGCATGGTATCGGAGGCAAGTTTTGGCGAACCCGTTAAGTGCGTGGGCGCGGCGGCATATACGATCTGCTATCCCTCCAAAGAGGATACGCTTTGGAGTGTAGCAAAGCGCTATCGCCGCTCGATTGACGACGTGGTAAGGGATAATCATCTTTCCGAAACGGCGTTGGCGGATTCGAAGGATTCACTGGCGGGCATTCGCTACTTGTTGGTATAATGCAATCAAAAAAGAGGGCCGGGTTACTGCGTTTTTCAGAACGAGTAATTCGGTCCTCTTTGATCGGTTATGGATATCAGTATTTTGCGACGATGGCAGTCATCTGCTCCATCTTCTTTTCCATATCGGCTACCAGCTTGAACTGTGTGCGGCAACGGTCAAGGTTGTGGTTTTCGCGATGAATACGGAAATAGGTGTCACCGTTGATATGGTCGGCAAGGAAGCGCATTCCGCACTCCAACGTCATCAACAACGCGGACAGGGGAAGCAACTCGCGCTCCTTTGCGGTCAGGCTATCTCCCAACTCGCCCAAGAAGGCTTTGGTATATGCCTCAAAGTAGGTAAGATCAAATTCGATCTTAGAAAGATCGGTTTCGTCCTCGGCACCGGTAGAAGCACCGAAACGGAGGGAGTCGCCGTAGTCGTAAAGCAAGGAGCCGGGCATAACCGTGTCAAGGTCGATCACACAGACCGGCTCATAGGTGGTTTCGTTAAGCATCACGTTGTTGAGCTTGGTGTCGTTGTGCGTTACGCGGAGTGGAACGGTTCCGGCGGCAATTGCGTCGGTGATCATCGTGGTGTAGTGTGCGCGCGAAAGAACGAATTCAATCTCCTCGCTGACAGATGCGGCACGTCCCGATATGTTCTTCTCAACCGCCTCACGGAATTGACGCAAGCGGTCGCCGGTATCATGGAAGTGAGGAATGGTTTCAAATAACGTGTGTGCAGGGAAATCGGAGAGCATACGTTGGAACTTTCCAAAGGCGCGCGCCGAAGCGGCAAACATTTCGGCATTTTCGGCTTTGTCAAAAGACTTGGCATCGGTAATGAAATAATACATACGGTATGCGCTTCCGTCCTCGGCCTCGTAGTAGGGCTTGCCGTCCTTGGTGA